>NZ_JBHTDD010000004.1:0-280234 GCF_042666615.1 Plantactinospora sp. GCM10030261 | reverse complement strand
GGGGCGAGGGGGCGGGGGGGCGGGGGCGGTCAGGTCTGCCAGAAGCGCAGCAGGCGTAGGCCGGCGTAGGAGAGGTCGGTTGGGAGGCCGAGCACTCCGCCGAGCGCGTCGATCCCGTCGAAGAACCAGCCGCCGAGCCGGGGGTTCCACAGCAGGGCGATGAGCAGCAGGAAGCCGTAGGGGGCGAACAGGTCGTACATCCGGCGCCACTGCGGCGTCAGCCACGGCTCGATCATGTTGCCGCCGTCCAGACCGGGCACCGGCAACAGGTTGAGCACGCTCGCGGTGAGCTGGAGGAAGCCGAGCGCGGCCACGCCGAGCCAAAAGACGTTGTGCTCCACCAGGTCGACCCCGATCACGAACGGGACAGCCAGCAGCAGCGCGAAGACCACGTTGGTGGCCGGGCCGGAGAGGCTGACCAGGGTGTGCCGCGCCCGGCCGGGGATCCGGTGCCGGTCCACCCAGACGGCGCCGCCGGGCAGGCCGATGCCGCCGAGCAGCACCGCCACCACGGGGAACACGATCGACAGCAGCGGATGGCTGTATTTGAGCGGGTTGAGCGTGAGGTAGCCGCGGTGCGCCACCTCATGATCGCCGAACCGGAAGGCCACCACGGCGTGGGCGTACTCGTGCAGGCACAACGAGACCAGCCAGCCGGAGACCACGAACACGAACACCCCGAGCCGCAGGTAGCCCGCGTCGTTCCAGACGAACACGCCGCTGCCGACGAAGAGGGCGACCAGCGCCAGGAAGATCGGGCTCGGCCGGAACGCCGCCCTCGGTACGCCGAGGACGAGCCGATCCTCGCCCACCCCGCTCACTCCGCCGTCGGGAGCAGGCTCATCCGGTATTCCACCCGCTCGTCCTCCATCAGGGTCACCGAGGTGACGCCGGCCGCGGTGAGGTCCCGCCACGACTGGCCGATCCAGGACTCGGCGTCGGCCTGGCTGCCGAACGTCTCGGTCGGCCCGCTCACCGCCTGGCCGTCCGTGCCCTCGTACCGCCAGCTCCACGGCATCTCCGCGTCTCCCCTCGCCGATGTCCCGCCGACAACCCCCGCAAGCCTAGCCGCGTCACCGCTCGACTCCTCCGGTGGCTTCGTCGAAGTACCAGACCTCGTACTCCGGACCCAGCTCGTCGCGCAGCAGGCCGTGCAGGCGGCGGCCCTCGGCGTGGAACTCGGCCTCGACCTCCGCCGACGGCCACTGGAAGTTGTTCTCCGGCAACTGGTCGTAGACGGCGGCCCACCGCCACAACCGGTCGACAAGCTCGGCCGAGATCGGCAGGGCTGCCGGCGAGAGCATCCCGCCACCCCACCTGCCCTCGTCCGCAATCCCCCAAAGCGGAAACGCGGTGTAGTCGGTCATGAGCTTGATGCGCCGGAACCGTCGCTGGCGCGGACCCCGGCGAGAACGTCGAGACATCAGACCAGCATCTCAGCCGGGACGACGCAGAGCGCACGGGTGCTCGCCGCCGAGTTGCCAGGATGGCCGGTCAGCGGCCCGGGCGCCGTAAGCGTCCGGTAAGGACAGGCACCCGTCCGGCCGGGCTAGCATCCGTCCATGCGCCATCGACCGGTCTCGCCGTTGCGCCGAACCGCGAACCGACTCAGCCGAACCGCGAACCGACTCAGCCCAATCGCGAACCGACGACGCGGCAGCGTGTCGGCTCTGCTCGTCCTGACGCTCGCCGGCACGCTGACGGCGGGCTGCGGCGGGAATGGGCCCGCCGAATCGACCGGGGACGAACCCGGCACCAGCATCGGACGGAGCGCCGTGCCGGCCTCGTCGCCACCCGCCGCCGCGTCCCCCTCCTCCACCATCCCGGTGCCCGAGACACTCCGGTTCACCGCCGTAACAGTCGACGGGAAGCCGTTCGACGCGGCGACCCTCGCCGGGAAGCCAGCGGTGTTGTGGTTCTGGGCCGCGTGGTGCACCCGCTGCCGGGCGGCGGCCGGCACCGTGGCGGAGGTGGCGGCCGCCAACGCCGACCGGGTCAACCTCGTCGGCGTGTCCGGGTTGAACAGCGGCGACGAGGGGATGCGCCGGTTCGTCCGGGACAGCGGGATCGACGGTTTCCCCAGCCTGGCCGACGACGACGGCGCGGTGTGGCGCCGGTTCGGCGTGACCAGTCAGGAGTACTACGTGTTGCTCGACTCGGCGGGGAAGGTCAGCCACTCGGGCCCGCTCTCCGGCGCCGAGCTGCGCCAACGCGTCGCCGACCTGAGCTGAGCCGACCTGAGCTGAACCGACCTGAGCGGAGCGGTCCCGTGGAAACCCCGTACTCGCTGGCGCTCGGCGCCGGGTTGCTGGCTGCGGTCAACCCGTGCGGCTTCGCGCTGCTGCCGGCGTACCTGTCGATGCTCGTGCTGGACCCCGACGGACCGGACGGTGGCCGGTCGACGCGGGAGCGGCTCGCCCCGGTCGGCCGGGCGCTGGTGCTGACCGGGGCCGTGACACTCGGTTTCGTGGCGGTCTTCGGCACCTTCGGCCTGCTCGCGGCGCCGCTCGCGGACGCGGTGGCGGGGCGGCTGCCCTGGGTGTCGATCGTGATCGGGCTCGCCCTGGTCGCCGCCGGTGGGTGGCTGCTCGCCGGCCGTTACCTGCCCGCCCTCGCCCCAGGGATGGCCAGCGGGCCCCGGGTGCGGCGCGGCTTCGCCTCGATGGTGCTCTTCGGCGCCGGGTACGCCATCGCGTCGCTCGGCTGCACCGTCGGTCCGTTCCTGGCGGTGGTGGTGGCCGGGTTCCAGGCGGGTTCGGTCGGGTCGGGGGTGGGCCTGTTCCTGGCGTACGCGCTCGGCATGGGCCTGGTGGTGGGCGCGGCGGCGCTGGCCGTGGCGCTGGCCCGGGATTCGCTCCTGCGCCGGGTCCGCCGGGCCGGCCCGCTGCTCAACCGGCTCGCCGGAGCGCTGCTGGTGGTCACCGGCGGTTACGTGGCGTGGTACGGCTGGTACGAGGTCCGGCTCTTTGCCGGCGGGGTCGCCGGCGACCCGGTCATCGAGATCGCCGGGCGGGTGCAGGCCGAGATCAGCGCCGGGCTCGCCGGCCTCGGCCCGTGGGGGGTGACGGCCGTGCTGGGCGCGCTGCTCGCGGCCACCGCCGGCCTTGCCCTGGTACGTCGGACCGGACGCGCCGGAGGCGGCCGGCTGACTGATCCACCGGACATGACCTAGCAGGCGCCACCGGGCCGGGTGGCTCTAAGGTTTGGGCATGTCGGTAGACGGGTGGCACACCATCCTGGTACTCGGTGGCATTCGGTCCGGAAAATCCGAATTCGCCGAATCGTTGGTGCGGGAGGCGGGCAGGGTCCGGTACGTCGCCACGGCGGCTGACGCCGGCCCGGACGACCCGGAGTGGACCGCCCGGCTCGAGGCCCACCGCGGCCGTCGGCCGGAGAACTGGGACACCGAGGAGGCCGACGCGGACCCGGCCCGGCTGATCCAACTCGTCACCGAGGCGCGGCCGGACGAGACGCTGCTTGTCGACGACCTCGGTGGCTGGGTCACCTCGCTGCTGGACCCGGCCCACCAGCCGGCCGACGACGTGGCCACGATCGCCGAACTGGCCGGGGCGGTCCGCGACAGCGCCGCCCGCCTGGTGCTCGTCAGCCCCGAGGTGGGGCTGTCCATGGTGCCGCTCACCCCGCTCGGGAGGGCGTTCGCCGACGCGCTCGGCGCGACCAACCAGGCCGTCGCCGCGGCCTGCGACGCGGTGGCGCTTGTCGTCGCCGGCCAGCCGGCCTGGCTCAAGCCGGACGCCGGTCCGCCGGTCGACGGTCGTCCCGCCGTCGTGCCGGCCCAGGTCTCCCCGACCGCCGGCAATCCCGCCGATCCCGCCGATCCCGCCGATCCGGCTGCTCCCGCCGCCGGCAACCCCGGCACGACGTTCGCCCCCGACAGTTCCGCCACCGGTGCGTCCGCCACGACCGGCACGACGACCGCCACCGAGACCGCCACCGAGGCGCCCGTCGCGACGGGCGCGCAGGCCCCGCCCGCGACCCTCGCCCCCGCCGGCAGCCCCGCCGAACAACCGCCGGCCACCTCACCCGACGTGCTCTCCCCCGCGGTGAGCCCGCCCGCCGAGCCGGCGCCCGCCGTCACCTGGACCGCGCCCACGATGACCTTGCCGATGGTCGCCACCGGCCTCGTCATCCAGCCCGGGATGGAGTTGCCGCTCCCGGACGAGTACACCGGCCCGCAGGGGGTCGACCGGCTGGCCACCCTCGACCTGCCCGGCGGTGGGCTGGGCAGCCTGGAGCGGGTCGTCGGCTTCGCCGCCGGCACCCAACGGACCCCGGTGCCCGAGCCGTGGCGACAGGTCCGGGTCCTGCTGCTGCACGGCGACCACGACGGTGGCGCGGCCGCCGGCGTCACCCCGGGTGAGTCGAGCCGGCGGGCCGGACAGGCGCGGGCCGGCGAGGGTCCGCTCGCCCGGCTGGCGGCCGAACTCAACGCCGATCTCCAGGTGATCGACGCGCCGACCGGGGCGCCGATCGAGGACGGCGCCGCGATGTCCGAGGCCGCCGTCGAATCCGCCCTGCGGTACGGGTGGCGGCTCGCCGAGGAGGCCGCCGACGCCGGCGTACAACTGCTGGTGCTCGCCGCCTGCGGGGCCGGCACCGACGCCGCGGCGGCCGCCGTGCTCGCCGTCACCTCCGGCGCGGAGCCCTCGGCGGTGCTGGGCCGGGTGGTCACCGCGGGCGGCCGGATCGACGACCGCGCCTGGATGGACCGCTGTGCCGCCGTCCGGGACGCGGTGCACCGGACCCGGCGGTCCACCCGAGGCCCTCGCGAGATCCTCGCCGAGCTGGGCGGCGGCGACATCGCGATCGCCACCGGGATCCTGCTGGGCGCCACCGCCCGGCGGCTACCGGTGCTGCTCGACGGACCGGTGGGGGTCTCGGCCGCGCTGATCAGCCGGGACCTGGCCGG
Organism: Plantactinospora sp. GCM10030261; assembly: GCF_042666615.1. NCBI lineage: Bacteria > Bacillati > Actinomycetota > Actinomycetes > Micromonosporales > Micromonosporaceae > Plantactinospora > Plantactinospora sp. GCM10030261. The sequence continues at coordinate 275,304 of NZ_JBHTDD010000004.1, read as the reverse complement.
GCAGGCCCGGCACTGGTGCCTGTTGCCGGACCACGGTGGGCATCCGGCCGTCCGCCTCGCCGCCGACGTGCTCGGCCTCACCCCGCTGTTCGACCTGCGGCTGGACCTCGGCGAGGGGGCGACGGCCCTGGCCGCGCTGCCGTTGCTGCGCTCGGCGATCATGCTGGCCCGGGCGCTGCCGGCGCATCCGGCGCTGAGCACCGGTCAGCCCGCCGACGGGGACGGCGCCGAGCCGGACCACGGGTCGGACGAGGAGTTCGCCGAGCCGGATCCCGCCGGGCCGGGACCCGCCACCCAGGACGGGCCGGATCAGCCGGCCCCGGACGGTGACGACGGACACCGCGACCCGCTCGCCGGCGGTGCCCGCAGCCCGTACGGTGGCTGACCACGCGCCCGGCGCCGGCCTGCGGCTGGCGCTCACCACGTTCACCGTGCTGCCGCTGCGCGCCGGCCGGGTCGACCGGACCGTCGCGGCGACGGCGATCGCGTTGGCGCCCGCGGTCGGGGCCCTGCTCGCCCTCGCCCTCGCCCTGGCCCTGCTCGGCATGCTCGCGGTGGACGCGCCGATCCTGGTCGCCGGTGGGGTCACGGTGGGCGTGGCGGCGCTGCTCACCCGGGGTCTGCACCTGGACGGTCTCGCCGACACGGTGGATGCCCTCGGCTCCTACCGCTCCGGCGCGGCCGCCCTGGAGATCATGAAGAAGCCGGACGTGGGTCCGTTCGGTGTGGCCGCGCTGGTGCTGGTGCTGCTGGTGCAGTCGGCGTCGGTGGCGGCGCTGGCGACCCGACCCTGGTGGGCCGTGCTGGCCGGATTGGTCACCGTCGTCGCCACCGGCCGGCTCGCGGTGTCCTGGGCGTGTCGCCCGGGGGTGCCGGCCGCCCGACCGGACGGTCTCGGCGCGTTGGTCGCCGGTACCGCCGCCACCCGGCCCCTCGCCATCGGTGTCGTGGCCGTGGCCGCGGTCGCGCTCGCCGCCGTGCCGGACCGCCCCTGGCAGGGTCCTCTCGCGATGGCGGTGGCCCTCGCCGCCGCCGGCCTCCTGCTGCGCCACGCGGTGCGCCGGCTGGGCGGGGTGACCGGGGACGTGCTGGGCGCGTTGGTCGAGATCACCAGCACCTTGACCTTGCTCGGGCTCGTGCTGACCGGCTGATCCGGCGGCCCGCTCGGAGGTAGCGTGCGGTGGAGGCACGACGACGGGGGCGGGCGAGACATGACCATCACGGACGACTTCCTGCCGGTCCCGGTCCCGGAGTCGCTGACCGCGACCTACCTGGTGCCGGTGCCGGACCGCCCGGTCGCCGAACCCGGGGAGGCCGTCGCGGCGTTGGGTGACCGGCTCGCCGCGCCGGTCCGCGACCTGGCGGAGCAGATGCTGGCCGGGCCGCTGCTGACCGTCCAGCGGCGCCCGGTGGAGGATTTCCCGAAGCTTCCCCCGGATCTGCTCACCGCCTTCGGCGCGGACGACGGACAGCTCACCCGGCTGCGGCAGGCCCGGGAACTGATCCTGGTGCAGGGCAGCTACCGGCCGGGCTGGCCGCCGGCGCACGAATGGGGCGCCCGGGCGGTGGCGGCGGCGTTGGCCGAGTCGGCGGGCTCCGACGTGGTGGACACCTTCGGGCTGCAGTTCGTCGAGCCGGACCGCGCGCTGCGCTCGCTGCCCGACGCCGAGGGCCGGATCCGGCTTGTCGACTGGATCCTGGTGCCGTACTCCGGTGACCGGGAGGGGATGTGGTTCACCACCAAGGGGCTGCGCCGGTTCGGCCTGCTGGAGTTGCAGGCCGAGGGCGTGCCGGAGCGGCTGGTGCGGGCGTGGGGAGCGGTGATGACCGGGGTGGCCCGCAGATTGCTGCGGACCTGGACGGATCGGCTGGGTGACGCCGACCTCCCCCCGTTCGTACAACTCCCGGTGCTGGCGTCGGTCACCGGTCACGACATCGCCGCCGCGTACGGCGGTCGGGAGCGGCAGGACGGCGGCGAGCCGGCCCGGCTCCGGCTGGAACTCGACCCGGCAACCGATCCGGATGCCGACTCGTTCCTCTCGCTGCGCCCGCCAGAGGGGCACACCGGCGCGCCGGGCCGGTACTTCGCCGCAGTCTGCGACGCGATCTTCGGGGCCGCCTGGTCGGCGGGCCGGCCCGGCGGACATGACGACGGGGTCGGCCCGGGCGGCCGAGCCGGCCGGTAGCCGGTGGGCTACCGCACCGACGGCTCGACGAACGGTGGCTTGGCCACCCGCATCTCGGACCGCCGACCCCGGACATCCACCTCCACGGAGTCGCCCTCGGCCAGGGCTGCCGCGGTGTCCAGCAACGCCAGGGCGATGCCCACCTTCCGGGTGGGCGAGAAGGTTCCACTTGTCACCCGGCCCACCTCGGTGTCGCCGGCCCAGACGGCCATGCCCGCGCGAGGGATTCCACGCCCGGTCGCCACCAGCCCGCGCAGCGTCCGGCGGGGACCCGACGCCTTCTCGGCGAGCAGCGCGTTCCGGCCCCAGAACGCCGGCTTGCCCCAGCCGACCGCCCAACCCGCGCGGGCCTGCACCGGGGTGATGTCCAGCGACAGATCCTGGCCGTGCAACGGGTACCCCATCTCGGTCCGCAGGGTGTCCCGCGCGCCGAGACCGCAGGCCCGCAGCTCCAGCGGCTCGCCTGCGGCCAGCAGCGCGTCCCACACGGCGACCGCCCGGTCCGCCGGCACGACCAGCTCGTACCCGTGCTCTCCGGTGTAGCCGGTGCGGCAGACCAGCAGCTCGGTGCCGTCGAGGGAGGCCGGCGAGAAGCTCATGTAGCCGTGCTCGGTGGGCAGCCCGAGGCCGGCGAGCAGGTCGGCCGACCGGGGCCCCTGCACGGCCAGCACCGCGTGCGCGGGGTGCTCGTCGGCCACCGTGATGCCGGCCGGCGCGGCGGACCGCAGCCGGCGGACCACCTCGGCCGTGTTGGCGGCGTTCGGGATGAGGAAGACGTGGTCGTCGGCGTGCAGGTACGCGATGATGTCGTCGACCACCCCGCCGGTGGTGTCGTCGCAGCACAGCGTGTACTGCGCCCGCCCCGGACCGATCCGCCCCAGGTCGTTGCTCAGGCACGAGTTGACGAAGTCGGCGGCTCCGGGCCCGGTGATCCGCGCCTTGCCCAGGTGTGACACGTCGAAGACACCTACCGCGGTGCGGACCGCGGTGTGTTCCCGCAGCACCCCGCCACCGGCGTACTCCAGGGGCATGGACCAGCCGCCGAAGGCGGCGAACTTCGCCCCGAGCGCGGCGTGCCGCTCATGTAGGGGGCTCTGGCGCAGGCCGGCGGGGGTGTCCCCGATCTCGTCCGTCATGGGTGGCAACTTACCGGGCGGCCGTCGGCGTCGACGATCACGCCCGGCTGGACGTCCGGCGGGACAGCGAAACTCCCTACGGGTAGGTTCGCCGAAGACACTTTTCGCCACGGCCACCCACGAGGTGGCCGACCAGCCCGCCCGGAGCAGCCGAGTGACATCGCCGAACACCACTCTCAGCCTGGTCGACACCGACCCCGCCGATCTCGCCGTCGACGCCGTCGTCATCGGCGTACACCGCGTGTCCGGCCCGGAGTCGACCGAGCCGACCGCATCCGCCGGTTTCGCGGCGACGCTGCTGCTGGCCACCGGCGCCGAGCCGTTGGCCGCCGCGTTCGACGGCAAGCTCACGGAGACCCTGGCCCTGCTCGGCGCCACCGGCGCGCCCGGCGAGGTGACCAAGTTGGCGACGCTCGGCACGGTGAGCGCTCCGGTGGTGGCCGCGATCGGCCTCGGGCCGGAGCCGACCGGCGCCGCCCCGGAGCCGGAGGCTCTGCGCCGCGCCGCCGCGACGGCCATCCGGGCGCTGGCCGGAGCCGAGCGGGTGGCGTTGGCCCTGCCGGTGCCCGACGACGCCGACGCTCCGGCGGCGCTCCGGGCGCTCGCCGAGGGGGCCGTGCTCGGCAGCTACCGGTTCGCCGGCTACAAGACGAAGCCGCAGCCCACCCGCCGGCCGCCGGTGGGTTCGGTGGCGATCTGCGTACCGGATGCCTCCGACGACCTGGCCGGGGCCGAGATCGCCCGGGCGGAGGCCGTCACCCGCGCGGTCCGGGCCGCACGGGACTGGGTCAACATGGCCCCCAACGAGCTGCGTCCGCCGGCGTTCGCCGAGGCGGTCGCCGCAGCCGGGGCCGAGGCCGGGCTGACCGTGGAGGTGCTGGACGAGGCGGCGCTCACCGACGGCGGTTACGGCGGCATCCTGGCCGTCGGGTTGGGTTCGGCCGCCCCGCCGCGGCTCGTGAAGCTTTCCTACCGACCGGGCTCGACCGGCACCGCCTCGGCGCCCGGTGGCGCGGGCACCCGCGCGGGCGAGACCGCCGGGGACGCCGGCACGGACTCCGCCGTCAAGCGGATCGCGCTGGTCGGCAAGGGAATCACATTCGACTCAGGCGGCGTCTCGATCAAGCCGGCGCAGGGCATGTGGGAGATGAAGTCCGACATGGCCGGGGCCGCCGCGGTCGCCGGCGCGATGCTGGCCGTCGCCGCCCTGAAGCCGTCGGTTGCCGTCGACGGCTACCTGGCCATGGCCGAGAACATGCCGTCCGGCACCTCGTACCGTCCGGGCGATGTGGTGACCATGTACGGCGGCAAGCGGGTCGAGGTGCTCAACACCGACGCCGAGGGCCGGATGGTGCTGGCCGACGCGATCGTGCGGGCCTGCGAGGACGGCTGCGACTACCTGCTGGAGACCTCCACGCTGACCGGCGGCCAGGTGATCGCGCTCGGCAAGCGGGTCGCCGGGGTGATGGGCACCGCCGAGCTGTGCGACCGGGTCCGGGCCGCCGGCAACGCGGTCGGCGAGCCGGCCTGGCCGATGCCGCTGCCCGACGACGTACGCAAGGGCATGGACTCGGACGTGGCCGACATCTCGCAGGTGAACGCGGGGATGGACCGGGCCGGGCACATGCTCCAGGGTGGCGTGTTCCTGCGCGAGTTCGTCGCCGAGGGTGTGCCGTGGGCGCACATCGACATCGCGGGGCCGGGCTACCACTCCGGGGAGCCGACGGGGCACTGGGCCAAGGGCGGCACCGGCGTGCCGCTGCGTACGCTGCTGCACCTGGTCGACGACATCGCCGCCAACGGCTGATCCTCACCCCTCCCCGTGAGCCCCACCCCTCCGCGTTGATCATGAAGTGGGCGGTCGTCCGCTCCGGCGTGTCGCGCTGTCAACTTCATGATCAACGCGAGGATCGGGGCGGGGTGGCAGGGCAGGGGCAGCGTGGGTGGGTTACTCCGGCGGGCGGCGCTTCCGGCGCTCGTTGTAGTCACGCATCCGCTGCGGATAGCCGACGAGGCGTACGTCGTACACCGGAATGGCCAGCTTGTGGGCGAACCGCCGCGCCACGTCCGGTCCGTCGATCCGCCGCCGGGTCCATTCGCCGTCGGCGGCGATCAGGATGACGGTGGTTTCGGTGACCGTGGTGCGCGGCTCGATGAACGCCTCGACGCCGCGCCGGGATTGGACGAACTGCTCCAGGTGCTCGATGTCGGCCTTCCGGGCCGGCGCGTCGCCCACCGTCGAGGCCGCCCGCCTGCGGCGTCGAAACCAAGCCACCGATAATCTCCTCCCCGACCCCGCTGGGACCGCCGATTGTGGCAAGGGTACGTCGCGGGGACGTGTCCTTGGGCACCTCGTTCAGCGGAGCGTTGGGACAAGTGACAAGATGGCCGGGGTGACTGTGTCCGTTACCTGGCACGACCCTCGTTAGCAGCGACGCGACCTGGGAGACAACTGTGACAGAGCCGAATGAGGCAACCTTCGACATCGTGATCCTCGGAGGTGGCAGCGGCGGCTACGCCGCGGCCCTGCGGGCCGCGCAACTCGACCTGTCCGTCGCGTTGATCGAGAAGGCCGAACTGGGTGGCACCTGCCTGCACCGCGGCTGCATCCCGACCAAGGCGCTGCTGCACGCGGCCGAGATCGCCGACCAGACCCGCGACTCCGAGCACTTCGGCGTGAAGGCGGAACTGGTCGGCATCGACATGTCCGGGGTCAACTCGTACAAGGACGGCGTGGTCGGCCGGCTCTACAAGGGCCTGCAGGGGCTGGTCAAGGCCGCCAAGGTCACCTTCGTCGCCGGCGAGGGCCGGCTGGTCGGCAAGGACACCGTCGAGGTCGACGGCAAGCGGTACACCGGCCGCAACGTCATCCTGGCCACCGGGTCGTACTCGCGTAGTCTGCCCGGCCTGGAGATCGACGGTCAGCGGGTGATCACCAGCGAGCACGCGCTCAAGCTGGACCGGGTGCCGTCCTCGGCGATCGTGCTGGGTGGCGGGGTCATCGGCGTGGAGTTCGCCAGCGTCTGGAAGTCGTTCGGCGTCGATGTGACGATCATCGAGGCGCTGCCCCGGTTGGTGGCCGCCGAGGACGAGGAGTCGTCGAAGGCGCTGGAGCGGGCGTTCCGCAAGCGCAAGATCGACTTCAAGGTCGGCAAGCGGTTCGAGAAGGTGGAACACACCGACAGCGGCGTGCGGGTCACCGTCGAAGGTGGCGACACCGTCGAGGCCGAGCTGCTGCTCGTCGCGGTCGGCCGCGGACCCACCACCGCCAACCTCGGGTACGAGGAGCAGGGCGTCAAAATGGACCGCGGCTTCGTAATCACCGACGAGCGGCTGCGGACCAGCGTGCCCAACGTCTACGCGGTCGGCGACATCGTTCCTGGCCTGCAGCTCGCCCACCGCGGCTTCCAGCAGGGCATCTTCGTGGCCGAGGAGATCGCCGGCCGCAACCCCGCGGTGATCGACGAGAACGGCATCCCCCGGGTCACCTACTCCGACCCGGAACTCGCGTCCGTCGGGCTGACCGAGGCCAAGGCCAGGGAGCAGTACGGCGCGGACAAGATCTCGACGTACAACTACAACCTCGGCGGCAACGGCAAGAGCCAGATCCTGCGTACCGCCGGCTTCGTGAAGCTGGTTCGGGTCAACGACGGCCCCGTGGTCGGCGTCCACATGGTGGGGGCCCGGGTCGGCGAACTGGTCGGTGAGGCACAACTGATCTTCAACTGGGAGGCCTACCCGGCCGAGGTGGCGCAGCTGGTGCACGCCCACCCGACGCAGGGCGAGGCGCTCGGTGAGGCGCACCTGGCCCTGGCCGGAAAGCCGCTGCACGCGCACGCCTGACAGGTCGGAACACGCCCGCCGGTACGCGGGCCCGGATCGCACGACGCGACAAAGGAGTCTGAAGACATGCCGGTATCGGTCACCATGCCCCGGCTGGGTGAGAGTGTGACGGAGGGAACCGTCACGCGCTGGCTCAAGCAGGAGGGCGACCGGGTCGAGGCCGACGAGCCGCTGCTCGAGGTCTCGACCGACAAGGTCGATACGGAGATCCCCTCCCCGGCGGCCGGAGTGCTCAGCCGGATCGTGGTGAGCGAGGACGAGACCGCCGAGGTGGGCAGCGAGCTGGCCGTGATCGACGGCGACGGCGAGGCCGGCGGCGGTCAGGCCGGCGCCGAGGCCGAGGCCGGCGGCGAGGCGGGTGGCGGCGAGGCCGAGGCGGGTGGCGGCGAGGCGGGCGGAGCCGAGGCCGAGGCCGGCGGCGAGGCTGCCGCGCCCGAGCAGCCCGAGCAGCCGACGGCCGAGGAGCCGGCCCGCGAGGAGCCGACGCCGCGGCCCACCCCCGACGCCGCGTCCGGTGGCGGGAACGGGGAACGGACGTCGGTGGTCCTGCCGGCGCTCGGCGAGAGCGTCACCGAGGGCACCGTCACCCGCTGGCTCAAGCAGGTGGGTGACACTGTCGAGGCCGACGAACCGCTGCTGGAGGTCTCCACCGACAAGGTGGACACCGAGATCCCGTCGCCCGCGGCCGGCACGCTGCTGGAAATCAAGGTCAACGAGGACGAGACCGCCGATGTGGGCGCCGAACTGGCGGTGATCGGCGCGGCGGGTGCCGCACCGTCCGGCGAGCAGCCGGCCGAGCGGCCGGAGCCGGCCCGCGAGGAGCCGGCCGAGAAGCGTGCGGAGCCGGCCGCCGAGGCCGAGCCGGAGCCGACTCCGGGCATGTCGTACTCCGAACCCGCCCCGGAGACGGAGACCGCGGCGCAGCCCGCCCAGGCGGAGCGGGCGGCCCAGCCGCCGGCCCCGAGCGGCGGGAAGCGGCCCGAGCCGGCCGAGGGTGGCGAGGACGCCGCCGGGTACGTGACCCCGCTGGTCCGCAAGCTGGCGGGCGAGCACGGCGTGGACCTGTCCCAGCTCAACGGCACCGGAGTGGGTGGCCGCATCCGCAAGCAGGACGTGCTGGCCGCGGCCGAGCAGGCCAAGGCGGCGAAGGCGGCCCCCGCGCCGGCCGAGGCCCCCGCCGCGCCCGCTGCGAAGGCCCCGGCAGCGCCGAAGGCGGAGCCGAGCCCGAAGCGGGGCAGCACCGAGAAGATGCCCCGGATCCGCGCGGTCATCGCCCGGCGGATGCAGGAGTCCCTGCACGAGATGGCGCAGCTCACCACGGTCGTCGAGGTGGACATCACCAAGGTCGCCAAGCTGCGGGCGCGGGCCAAGGACGCGTTCCTCGCCCGGCACGGGGTGAAGCTGTCGTTCCTGCCGTTCTTCGCGCAGGCGGCCGTCGAGGCGCTCCAGGCGTACCCGGTGGTCAACGCCAGCATGGACATGGACGCCGGGACGATCACCTACCCGGATTCGGAGAACCTCGGCATCGCGGTCGACACCGAGCGCGGCCTGATGCTGCCGGTCATCCACCGGGCGGGTGACCTCAACCTGGGCGGGCTCGCCCGGCGGATCGCCGAGCTGGCCGAGCGCACCCGGACCAACAAGATCACGCCGGACGAGATCGCCGGTGCGACCTTCACGCTCACCAACACCGGCAGCCGGGGGGCGCTGTTCGACACCCCGATCGTGCCGGCACCGCAGTCGGCCATGCTGGGCACCGGCGCGGTGGTCAAGCGCCCGGTCGTGGTCAACGACCCGGAGCTGGGTGAGGTCGTCGCGGTCCGCTCGATGGTCTACCTGGCCCTCTCGTACGATCACCGGCTGATCGACGGCGCCGACGCCGCCCGGTTCCTGGTGGCGATCAAGGAGCGGCTGGAGGCCGGCAACTTCGAGTCGGAGCTGGGCCTGTCCTGACCGGTTCGTGACGCGCGACGGCGCCCCGGTCCCGTGTGGACCGGGGCGCCGTCCCCGCGGGGTCACCGGTCGGGCGACACGAACTCGGGTTGGTCGAGCACCCGCAGCCAGGAACCGTCCGGCTGGCGGCGTACCACCTGCGCTCGGGCGCCCGCGCCGTCCCGCGGCGGGGTAGCTGTCAGCGCGAGGTCGCCGCTGACCAGCGTTGGCAGGGGCGTCTCCGGCTCGAACCGGGGCCGGTTGGCCAGGACCGTTTCCCACAGGTCCCGGATCGCCGCCCGACCGACGGTCCGGCTCCCCGGCGGGTACGCCAGGACGGCATCCTCCTCGTACAGGGCGGCGACCCCGTCGGCGTCGCCGGCGTTGGACCGCTCCACGAACAGCCGGGTGAGATCCTCGGGCCGCATTGCCTTCTCGTTGTCCGTCATGTTTCGAGGCTGCTCCGCCCACTCCCATACGTACAACAGATAATTCAGATATGATCTAGAATTGGCAGTCATGGAGATCCGGCAGCTGGAATACCTCGTCGCTGTCGCGGAAGAGGCGAGCTTCACCCGGGCCGCCCAGCGGGTCCGGATCAGCCAGTCCGGGGTCAGCGCGCAGGTCCGGCAGCTCGAACGCGAGTTGGGCGCGTCGCTGTTCGACCGGTCGGCCCGGACGGTCACCCTCACTGTCGCCGGCAAGGCCGCGCTGGAACACGCCCGGGCGGCGCTCGCCGCGACCGAGGCGATGCGGCAGGCCGTCGCCGAGGTAACCGGGGTGTTGCGCGGCCGGCTCACCGTCGGCATGGTCACCGGCTGCACGGTGGCCCCGCTGTTCGACGCGCTCGCCGCGTTCCACCGGGCCCATCCGGGTGTGCTCCTCACCCTGCGCGAGGACCAGTCGGACCGGCTCGTCGAGGGCGTTCGCGCCGGCACCATCGACCTCGCCCTGATCGGCACCGCGGACCCGCCCGCCGACCTGAACGCGGTGACCGTCCTGAGCGAGCCCCTGGTGGCGCTCACCCGGCCGGAGCATCCGCTCGCCGGCCACCCCGCAGTCGCCCTGGCCGACCTCGCCGGTCAGCCGCTCGTCTGCATGCCGGCCGGCACCGGCATCCGTACCGTCCTCGACCGGATCTGCGCCGCTGGCGGCGTACGAGCGGAGGTCTTGCTGGAGGCCAGCGCCGCCGATGCCGTCGCGGACCTGGCCGCCCGCGGCCTCGGGGTGGCGATCCTCAGCGAGTCGATGGCCGCCGGGTACGCCGACCGGCTGGCGACCCGGCCCATCTCCGGCGCGGACCTGCCGGCCCGGCTCGCGCTGGTCTGGTCGGCCTCCGTCAGCCCCGCCCTCGACCGGCTGGTCCGGCACGGCCGGGCCGCGTTCTCGGTCAACGACGCCCGCACGCCAGCTCCGGACTGACCGGCGCCGGCTCGGGACCACGCTCTCGGTCAGCGACGCCCGGACGCCAGCTCCGGACTGACCGGCGTCGGATGACGGACCGGCCGGGCCAGCACGAGCCCGGTCATCGCCAGCGCGACGAGGCTCAGTACCGCGCCGGCCAACCCGGTCCAGCGCAGCGCGCCGGCCGAGACGAGCCCGCCGCCGAGCGCCGAACCGGCGGCGATCCCGAGGTTGAAGGCGCCGACGTTTACCGACAGGGCCAGCGTCGGGGCGGGGCCGGCGAGGCGCAGGATGAGTCCCTGCAACGGTGCGATCATCGCCGTGCCCAGCAGGCCCAGCGCCAGCACCGCGAGGATGGCGGTGGGCCGCCAGATCGCCGCGAACGGGAGCACGGCTGACCTGGTCCAGCAGCGGCGCCAGGTAGGTGAAGGCGACGGACACGCCGGCCATGCCGGTCGCCGTGGTGGCGATGGCGAGCAGCACGGCACGCCGGGTCACCGCCCGCGCCTCCGCGCGCAGGTCCGCTACCGGTGCCGGTGACCGGGGCAGCAGCGCGGCCATCAGCAGGACCGCCGCCAGGGCCAGCACCGCCAGCACGAGGAACGGCGCCCGCCATCCGGCCCGCTGGCCAAGCAGCGCCCCGAGCGGCACGCCCAGCAGGGTGGCCACCGTGAAGCCGGACGCGACCGCCGCGACGGCCGAACCGCTCCGCTCGGCCGACACCACGGCGGTGGCCATGACCAGCGCCACGGCGAGGAAGGCCGCGTGGCTGAGCGCCGACACCACCCGACCGGCCAGCAGGATCTCGTACGTCGGCGCGACCGCGCAGATCGCGCTACCGGCGGCGAACAGCAGCAGCAACCCGACGGCGAGCGCCTTGCGCGGCAGTCGGATCGTCAACACCGTCACCACAGGTCCGCCGAGGACGACCGCGACGGCGTACGCGGTCACCGCCTGCCCGGCCGTGCCGACGGAGACGCCGAGGTCGGCACCGACCTGAGGGAGCAGGCCGGCGATCAGGTACTCGGCGGTGCCGACCACGAACACGGCGACGCCCAGGGCGAGCAGGATCGAGGAACTCTTTCGCATGCGGAGGACGGTAAAGTCTCACACGGATGTGAAAGTCAAGTCACCGGCGGAGGTTGATCGCGTGCGGATCGGCGAGTTGTCCCGGCGCACCGGTGTGCCGCAGCGCCTGCTGCGGTACTACGAGGAGCAGCGGCTCCTCCACCCGATCCGGCGGCCCAGCGGCTACCGCGAATACCGGGAGAGCGACGTCGCCGTCGTCCGCCGGATCCGTGGCCTGCTCGCCGCCGGTCTGAACACCGCGACCATCGCCAGCGTCCTGCCGTGCCTGCGCGACGACGGCGACCGGCTCGTGCCGACCTGCCCGGACCTGCTGGCCGAGTTGTGCGCCGAGCGGGACCGGATCGACCGGGCGATCGACGACCTGGCCGCCTCCCGGTCCGCCCTGGACCGGGTCATCGCCGCCGCCCCGGCGGGTCAGCTCCGCGGCCGGAGCTGACCGTGGCACCGGGTCGTCAACCGCGGGGATGGTCGGCGAAGAACCGCCAGATGGTGTCCGTCGCGTCCAGCGCCGGGGATGGCGGGTCGAGGTCGAGCAGCCGCGCCGCCGCCGAATTCTCCTTGTCCTGACCCGGCCACTGGTGCCCGGCACCCGCCACCGTGAGCAGCTCGACGGCCCGCCCGTCCGGACAGGTGGCGATCGAGGTGGTGACCGGCGGCTCGACCCGTTGCTCCGGCGGCGCGCACGAGCCGGCCCGCCGCCAGGTGTCGACAAGCGACGGCACCGGCGGGCCGTTCACCTTGCTCGGCCGGTCGCCCGTACCGTCGTTGTCCCGCCGGCCCGGTCCGCCGCCGTACGGCACGGTCCGGTCCACCGTACCGTGGATGTGGATCAGCGAAATGGGCGGCGGCTCGGCGCACCCGCCGGTCAGCGTGCCGGCCACCACCCCGACGGCGGCGAAGATCGTGGTGTCGCAGGCGAGCCGGTAGGCCAGCATGCCGCCGTTGGAGATCCCGGCGGCGTAGACCCGACTGGCGTCGACCGGCGTCTCGCCGGAGCCGGAGACCGCCGACACGAGCCCGGTGACGAACGCGACGTCGTCCACGCCGGTCGCGGCCGGTGGCCCGCAGCAGCCGGGCCCGGCGTGCCAGGACCGCTTCACGCCGTCGGGGTAGGCCACCAGGAACCGCTCGGCGTCCGCCTTGGCGTTCCAGCCGTACGCCGATTCCGCCTGGGCGCCGGTGCCGAGCGCGCCGTGCAGTACCACGACCAGCGGGGCCGGCGTGCCGGCCGGCAGCGACGCGGGCCGGTACAGCCGGTACGTCCGCTGCTGGCCGTCGACGGCGATGGTCCGCTCGGACGTCCCGGCCCGCGGCGTCGAGGTCGGTGTCGATGTCGGTGTCGATGTCGGTGTCTCGGTGGGTCCCGGACTGGTCGGGCCGCAGCCGGCGACCGACGCCAGCAACACGATCAGGGACGCGAGCAGGAGCGACCGGGCACGCCGGCGCCGGGCCAGATCATGGTGGGACCACACGGGGACAAGCCTCGCCGGATCATGTCAACACCGGGTAAAGGCAGTATCAGCATCCCGTAAGCCACGCTGGTTCGGGGTATCCGTGCACCCGCCCGTCGACCCGACTGTCAGGCGTCGACGGTGGGCAGCGATTCGTAGTAGCGGATCTTCGCGCGCAGATGGGCGTACTGCCGGTCCAACAGCCGCATCTGCTCCTCCACCGTCGCGGCGTGCCGTTCCAGCAGTTCCTGCCGCTCCCGGATGGTGTGCTCGCCCTCGCGGGCCAGGTCGGCGTACCGGCACATCTGGGCGATCGGCATGCCGGTGTCCCGCAGGCAGCGGAACAGTTCCAGCCACCCGAGGTCCTCGTCGGTGAAGACGCGCTGGCCGCCGCTGGTCCGGCCGATGCCGGCGAGCAGCCCGATCCGTTCGTAGTAGCGCAGGGTGTCCAGGCTGAATCCGCTGCGCCGCGCGGTCTCCGCGGGCGAATATCCAGTCATTCCCGCATCGTACTTGACCTGGAGCGCGCTCCAGGTTGAAGGATTTCCGGCATGACGACGACACGGACACTGGGCCGCAGTGGCATCGAGGTGAGCGCCATCGGGATGGGCTGCTGGGCCATCGGCGGACCATTGTGGGGCGACGACGGCACGGCGTTCGGCTGGGGCGAGGTGGACGACGACGAATCCATCCGCGCCATCCACCGGGCACTCGACGACGGCGTCACCCTGTTCGACACGGCCAGCAACTACGGTGCCGGGCACAGCGAGCGGGTGCTCGGCAGGGCACTCGCCGGCCGTCGGGACCAAGCGGTCATCGCGACCAAGTTCGGCAACAGGTCGGACGAGGCGAGCCGCCGGTGGACCGGCGCGGACGCCTCCACCGCGTACGCGGTGAAGAGTCTGGAGGAATCGCTGCACCGGCTGGGCACCGACTACGTCGACCTCTACCAGTTGCACATAAACGAGCTGGCGGTGCCCGCGGCGCTCGACCTGGTCGGCACCCTGGAGGACCTCGTCGACCAGGGCAAGATCCGCGCGTACGGGTGGAGCACCGACAATCCCGAGTCGGCGCGCGCGTTCGCCGCCGCCGGGATCCACTGTGCCGCGATCCAGCACGACGAGTCGGTGCTCCTGGACAACCCGGCGGTGCTGGCCGTGTGCGACGAGTTCGACCTGGCCAGCCTCAACCGCGGGCCGCTCGCCATGGGGCTGCTCACCGGCAAGTACCACGGAAACGCGGTCGGCCTCGGTCGCGACGACGTCCGCGGGCAGGGCCTGGGCTGGCTGAGCTGGTTCGACGCGGACGGGCGGCCCAGCCGGGAATGGGCCGAGCGGGTGGACCTGGTCCGGCAGGCGCTGACCTCGGACGGCCGTACCCTCGCCCAGGGCGCCCTGGGCTGGCTGCTGGCGCGCAGCCCGCGCACGGTGCCGATCCCCGGCGCCCGGACCGTCGCGCAGGCGGCGGAGAACGCCGGAACCCTCGGCTACGGCCCGCTGAGCGAGGAGGCGTACGCCGAGGTGGAGCGTCTGCTCGCGGACGTACGGAAGGTGGCGGCCTGACGGTGGGCCGGGTCGGTCCGGGGGCCGCCGGGGCGGCCCCGGGTCCACCTGGCGCCGCCCGGTGACTCAGCCGCCGCCTAGCACGGCCAGGTCCGTCGGATCGGGCAGGTGCCGGACCGTCGCGGCGAGGGGTCCGGCGGCCGGCGGCCTCTCCCCGCGATCGGCGGCGGTGACCAGCAGGACGGCGGTGGAACCGGCGTCGAGCCGGCCGGAGCGGGCCAGTTCGTCGACGCCGTGCGCCGCCGCCGCCGAGGAGAACTCGACCAGGTGGCCCCGCCCCGCCAGCCGCGACCAGGCCACGGCCAGTTGCTCGTCGTCGCACCGCACCACGTCGCCGCCGCTGCTGCGGATCGTGTGCACGGCCATCGCGGTACCCTGCGGATCGCTGATCGAGGTGGCCCGCACCGGCCCGTCGATCGGCATGCCGACCGGCTGGTCGACACCCCTGGCGAGCGCGTCGGTGAGACTGGGAAACCGCTCCACGGCGAGCATCCGGGGCACCCGGTCGGTCCAGCCGAGCCGGGCCAGTTCGACGAAGCCGGACCAGACGCCGAACAGGCCGTCCCCCCGGGAGACCGGCACCACCACCCAGTCCGGCACCGACCAGCCGAGCGACTCGGCGATCTCGAAGGCGATGGTCCGGTAGGCGTGCACCCCGGCCGGGTGGCTGGCCACCGGCGGAAGACGGTAGTTGGTGACCGGGAACCAGCCGAGCCGTTCCACGCCGGTGCGTACCGCCGTCCACCGGTCGGGAAACGTCTCGGTGAGGTACACCCGGGCGCCCAGCGCGGTGACGGTCGCGGCGGTGCCGGACGGGAGGGTCCCGGTGGCGAGCAGGACGGCGTCGAGGCCCGCCGTAGCGGCGTACGCGGCGACCGCCAGTCCCGCGTTGCCGCTGCTGGCCACGGCCACGGTGTCCGCGCCGAGTGACCGGGCCCGGCTGACGGCGGCGCTGGCCAGCCGGTCCTTGAACGACCCGGTGGGATTGGCCCGCTCGTCCTTGACCAGGATCCGCCCCGGCACCCCTGGCAGGTCCAGATTGACGAGCGGGGTCCCGCCCTCGCCCAGGCTCACCGGGCGGCCCACCGGCACCAGGTGCGCGGCCCACCGCCACATAGGGCCGAGACCGGGTGGCGGGACCGGCTCGGGGCGCGTGGGAGGGGGGCCCGCCGCCCGGTGCGGCGTCATCGGCATGCCGACTCCGTCCGCCGCGCATCTGGGACAGCCGGTCACCCCGTCGTCGAGCGGCGTCACCAGCGCGCACCGCGGGCAGCGCGACACCCATTCGACGGCAGTCCGGTCCGATCCGGTCCGGTTGGTCATCACCCGCTCCCCCGGTCGGCGTCGATCCATCGGCGCAGTTGGGCGAAGGCCCGGTCGCCCCACTGTTCCCGGAAGGTCGGGGTGGTAGGCAGGAACGAGCCCTTCACCAGCGCCATCAGCAGCGCCGCCGCACCCGCCGGGTCGACGTCCGGGGTCCAGCAACCGGCCCGTACGCCCCGATCGAGCACGTCGCGCAGCAAGTCGAACCAGGTCTGCTCGGTCGCCGCCAGGATCGGGACGAGTCCTTCGTCCCGCTGCGCGCGCACGGCGATCTCACCGAGCACCCGGCTCAGCTCGGGTTCCTCGGCAAGCAGTCGCCGAATGGCGTCCAGGTGGGCGTGGAGTTGCTCGTCCGGCCGCCCGCCAGCCGGCATGGTGGCCCGGAAGCGGGCCTGTGCGTGCTCCACCACGGCCCGGATCAGGTCTTCCTTGGTGGCGAAATGGTAATGCAGCGTGGCGCTGTTGATGCCGACCCGGGTCGCCACGTCACGGACGCGCAGTCCCTCGAACCCGATGTCGGCGATGATGTCGAAGGCGGCCCGCACGATCTGAGCGGGCCGTCCGGTGGGTGGCCACGGTTCGGGCACCGGTTCCTCCATCAACTGCTTGATTGGAACTTGCGACGGGATTAGCCTATCAAGCAGTTGATGGATAAACTCCCACCCGGCGAGGGGGACGACGATGCGCGTCACCGTGTTCGGAGCCGCCGGACGCACCGGCCGCCACCTGGTCACCGGCGCGGTGGCCCGGCATCACGAGGTCACCGCCTTCGTTCGCCGGCGAGACGGGGCGCCCCAGCCGCCCGGGGTCCGGCTCGTCGAGGGCGACGTGGCCGACCCGGCCGCGGTCCGTCGGGCCGTCGCCGGCCGGGACGCCGTCATCTGCGCACTCGGCGCCGCCACCCCGGTGCGGCGGGACCCCACCCTGGTCACCGGCATACGCCAGATCATCGCGGCGATGACCGACGCCGGGGTGCCCCGGTTGGTCTACCTCTCCTTCCTCGGCGTGCCCGACGGGCGGCGGCAACTCAGCGCGCTCGGGCGGCTCGCGGTCGCGCCGATCCTGCTGCGCAACGTCAGCGCCGACCACGCCGAGAAGGAGGCGCTCATCGCGGCCAGCGCGGTGGACTGGACGATCGTCCGCCCACCCAGGCTCACCGACGGACCGGCGACCGGGGTCTACCGGCACGGCACCGACATCCGGGCCACGTCGGTCGTACCCACCATCTCCCGCGCCGACCTGGCCCGGTTCATGCTCGACCAACTCGACACCACCGAGTACGTCCATTGCCGGCCAGCCCTGATGTACTGACCGCACCGCGCCGTGGGCCCGGGAAAGATCGGGGAAGATGTCGGTATGCGCATCCTCGCGGCCGGCATGTCCGGCTTTCTCGGCACCCGGCTCGCGGACGACATTCGGCGGCAGGGACACGACGTGGTAAGGCTGGTCCGGCGCCCGCCGCGGGGGCCCGGCGAGATCCAGTGGAACCCGGCGGCCGGCCAACTCGATCCGGGCGCGGTCGCCGGCGTGGACGCGGTGATCAACCTGGCTGGTGCCGGCGTCGGCGACAAGCGGTGGACCGAGGCGTACAAGAACCTGCTCCGCACCAGCCGGGTGGACACCACGTCGACCCTGGCCACCGCGATCGCCGGCCTGCCGCCCGGCGACCGGCCCGCCACGCTGCTCAACTCCTCGGCCATCGGCTGGTACGGGGACACCGGCGAACACCCGGTCGAGGAGGACGCGCCGGCGGGTGAGGGTTTCCTGGCCGACCTGTGCCGGGTCTGGGAGGCGGCCACCCGGCCGGCCGAGGACGCCGGGGTACGGGTGGTCCGGCTACGCAGCGGCTATCCCCTGCACCGCGACGGGGGTTTCCTGAAGCCGCAACTGCTGCCGTTCCGGCTGGGCGTGGGCGGGCGGTTCGGCAGCGGCCGGCAGTGGGTGCCGTGGATCTCGATGGCCGACTGGCTGGCCGCCACGGTGTTCCTGCTCGACCGTGCCGACCTCGGTGGGCCGGTGAACGTGGTGGGTCCGGCCCCGGTCACCAACGCCGAGTTCACCCGGGAACTGGCCGCCGCGCTGCACCGGCCGGCGCTCTTCGCGGTGCCTGGCATCGCCCTGCGGATCGGGGTCGGTGGACTGGCTGACGAGATCCTGACCAGCGCGCGGGTGCTGCCCGGGGTGCTGGACCGGGCCGGCTTCACGTTCCGGCATCCGGACCTGCGCTCCGCCCTGCGCGCCGCGCTGGAGGAGTGAGGAAGGACCCCTCGTGGCGGGGCCCTTCCGCAGGGGACCGGCAGCCTTCCGCTCAGCAGCCGATGACCCAGTAGTCCGGGCCGGTCTGCCTGAGGGTGGTGGTGGCCCAGGTGTTGTAGAGACCCATCCGCTGGTTCGAGCCGCGCGCGTAGGCATACCCGAGGGAGTGGTACGCCCGCCCGGCCGTCACGTGCGCGTAGTTGCTGCTGGTGACGCAGACCGGCGCGCCGCCGCCGGTGGTGGCCGACACCGTCGCCGACCGCGGGCCCTCCCCCGCCGCGTTCACCGCGCTCACCGCGTACCCGTAACTGGTACCGGAGGCGAGCCCGCTGTCGGTGTACGACGTGCCGGTCACGGCGGTGCCGGTGACCCGCGAGCCGTCCCGGTAGACGTGGTATCCGGTTGCGCCACTCACGCCGGACCAGGACAGCGAGACGGAGTTGGTGGTGGTGCCGGTGACCGCGAGCCCGGTCGGCGCCGCCGGTACGCCGGGACCCGGACCGCCGCCGGAGTTCAGCCCGAAGAACACCGCGTCCCGGTACGCCGAGCAGATGGTGTCCAGGAAGTACGAGGTGGCGGTGCCGCACTGCTCGGTGCCGCTGCCCGGGTCGACGGGGGTGCCGTGGCCCATCCCGGAGATCCGGTACACCCGCACCGCGTCGCTGCCGTACGTCTCCAGCGTGGTGCCGCCGGGCAGCGAGGTGGTGCTGGTCGGGGCCTGTGACACGCCGAGCACGTTGGTCCACTGGTCGCGCGACTCGGTGGCGTTGGCCACGGCCACCGTGTAGTCGCTGGTGCCGTGCCACACGGCCACCCGGGGGCGGGTCCCGGAGTAGGAGTACGCGCCGCGGACCAGGTCACCCCACTGCGCGGGGGTCTTGTCCTTGCCGGGGGTCATGCAGGAGAAGGCGTCGACGAGGCCGGTGGCGCAGCCGTACGGGATACCGGCGACCACCGAGCCGGCGGCGAAGACGTCGGGGTAGGTGGCCAGCATGACGGAGGTCATCGCGCCGCCGGCGGAGAGCCCGCTGACGTAGACCCGGTTGGCGGCGGTGCCGTAGTTGGCCTTGGCGTAGTCGACCATCGACTTGATCGACAGCGCCTCGCCCTGGCCGCGCCGGGTGTCCCCGGACTCGAACCAGTTGAAGCACTTGTTGGCGTTGTTGCCGCTGCCCTGCTGCGGCACGATCAGCGCGAATCCCCACTGGTCGGCGTACTTGCGCCAGCCCGAGTTGGTGAAGTAGCCGGTGGCGTCCTGGGTGCAGCCGTGCAGCAGGACCACCGCGGGAGCGCCGGACGGGAGGCCGTCCGGCCGGTAGGCGTACATCGCGAGGTTGCCCGGGTTGGACCCGAAGCCGGTGACCTGGACGAGGGTGGCGGCGTGCGCCGGTGCGGCGCCGACCAGGACGGCGGCGGCGGTCAGGACGGCGACGAGCGCGGCCCGGAACAGCCGCGCCATCTCGGGTGCGCGGGCCCGGGCCCGCCGGGTCGGGACGGATGGGCAGCGGCTCACGGTGGCCTCCTCGATACGAGTTGTGATCTCAGTCACCCCCCGAATGGCCGTGACGTTACGTTCGTGTGACGAACCGTCGACATATCGATGGGTCACACATTCGCGCACTCCCATGTGTGCGGGACGCGCGGCGCGGTCGGCGGGGATTGGTAACCTGCGGCGTGCCGCTTCCCCCGTCGACGCTGCGTAACCAGCCGCCCGAACCGCCCGGCCCGGCCGGTGCCGGCGACCCGCCGCGTCCGGCCGCCCGCTCGCGCCGCCGCACCGACCTGCTCGCGGTGGCGGCCAGCCTGGTCCTGGCGGCCTGGGTGACAAGCGGCCTCTGGGCGGACCCGAGCGGCCGCGCCGTCACGGTCAACTCCAGCGACCAGGCGCTCTTCGAGTGGCTGCTCGCGTTCGGCGCGCACGCCGTGAGCCACGGCGACAACCCCCTCTTCACCTACCTGATGAACGTCCCCGACGGCGTCAACCTCGCGGTCAACACCTCGATCACCGTGTACGCGGTGGTCTTCGCGCCGCTGACGTACCTGTTCGGCGCGCCCGTCACCTTCCTCGTGATACTCGTCGCGAACCTCGCCGGCACGGCGCTGGCCTGGTACTGGCTGCTCTCCCGGCATCTCGTCCGGAATCCCGCCGCGGCGCTGCTCGGCGGCCTGTTCATCGGCTTCTCCCCCGGCATGGTGTCGCACGCCAACGCCCACCTGAACTGGACCGCCGGCTGGCTCGTGCCGATCATCGTGTGGCGGGTGCTGCGGTTGCGCGAGCCCGGCCGCTGGCTGCGCAACGGGATCGTGCTCGGCGTGCTCGTGGCCGTGGCCTTCTCCATCGCCGCGGAAGGGCTTTTCTTCACGGCGCTGGCCTGCGGAGTCTTCCTCGCCGCCTGGGCCCTGCACCCGCCCCGCCGGGCCGAGGCGCGGGCCACCCTGCCCACCTTCGCCCGCGGCCTCGGGGTCACCGGGGCGGTGGCGCTGGCCCTGCTGGCGTACCCGCTGTGGTTGCACTTCCTCGGCCCGCAGCGGTTCCACGGCACCGGCTTCGACAAGGTCATCCACGCCGAGGACATCGCCGCCTACGGCGCCTTCCCGGCCCGCTCGCTGGCCGGCGCGGCGGGGCTGGAGACCGGGTTGGCCCCCAACCCCACCGAGGAGAACTCCTTCTTCGGGCTGCCCCTGCTGATCCTCGTCGTGGCGGTCGCCGTGCTGCTGTGGCGACGCACCGCACCGGACCGGCGGGCCACCCTGCGCGCCCTGCTGATCACGGCGGCGGTGTTCACCGTGCTGTCCTGGGGACCCGAGATCAAGATCTTCGGTACGCAGACCGGGATCCCGCTGCCGTACGCGCTGCTGTCCCCGCTGCCGGTGATCAACGCCGCGCTGCCCGCCCGGCTCGCGCTGGTGGTGACGCCGGTGCTCGGCCTGTTGCTGGCGCACGCGCTGGCCGCCCTCCTGGACCGGCCGCCCGCCAACCGGCGGCACCGGCTGGCCTGGCCGGCCGGTTTCGCCGCGGCCCTGCTGCCGCTGGTACCGATGCCGCTGCTGACCACCGAGCGGGCCCCGATCCCGGCCTTCATCACCGCCGGCACCTGGCGGCAGTACGTCCCGGACGGTGGGGTGCTCGCGCCGCTGCCACCCACGCTGGACGTCACCCCGGACGGTCAGCGCTGGCAGGCGTACGCGTTGAGTCACCGGCAGGGCGAGTTCGCGATCCCGTCCGGGTTCTTCCTGGGTCCCGGGGGGCCGGACGGCCGGGGCCGGATCGGGCCCGTGCCCCGGCCCACCGACGGGCTGCTCAACGAGGTGGCCGAGACGGGCGTGGTGCCGCCGATCGGCGCCGCCGAACGGGCCGCCGCCCGCGACGACCTCCGGTACTGGCGGGTCGACGCGGTGGTGCTTGCCGACCGGGTGCACGGGGCGAAGTGGCCGGTGCGACAGGAGGCGTTGCTGCGCGCCGCCACCGAGTTGCTCGGTCCGCCTCAGCGGGTCGACGACGTCTGGCTCTGGCAGGTGTCTCCCGCGCCCTGACCCCCTTTCTCGCGCGTTGATCAAGAGGTCTGCGTCATGGACCCGGCCCGCCGGTGACGCGAACCTCTTGATCAACCCCTCTGGGGAGTCGGCGCGGGCTAGGGTGGGATGGTGCACGAGGTGATTTCCAGACTGACCGCGGTCCACATGGGCACCGTCGACTACACCGCCGCCTGGGACGAGCAGCGTCGGGTGCACGCGGCGGTGGTCGCCGGTGAGACGCCGGACACCGTGCTGCTGCTCGAACACCCGAGCGTCTACACGGCCGGCAAGCGCACGGAGCCGTGGGATCGACCCACCGACGGCACTCCGGTGATCGACGTGGACCGCGGTGGAAAGATCACATGGCACGGTCCAGGCCAGCTGGTCGGCTATCCGATCATGAAGCTGCCGGAGATCGACGCCGGGCACCGGGTGGACGTCGTCGCCTTCGTCCGGCGGGTCGAACAGTTGCTCATCGACGTCTGCGCCGAGCTGGGCGTGGTCACCACCCGGGTCGAGGGCCGCAGCGGTGTCTGGGTGCCTGAGGACGACCGGGGACCAGCCCGCAAGATCGCCGCGATCGGCCTTCGGGTCGCCCGTGGCACCACCCAGCACGGCTTCGCCCTCAACTGCGACTGCGACCTGAGCTGGTACGACCGGATCGTGCCGTGCGGCATCCGGGACGCGGGTGTCACCTCGCTGACCGCCGAACTCGGCCGCCCGGTCACCGTCACCGAAACGCTGCCGATCGTCGAGCAACACCTCCCCACCCTCCTCGCCGCCCCCACAGCGACGATCTAGGGCAGATGGTCGTGATTGGAGATCAACTCACGACCACCTGCCCTAGATCAACGCGGGTAGCGGGTGGGGGGAGTTACGGGGTTAGGCGGTGCAGGTCGCGGGGGAACGCGGTGACCTCGCGGACGTTCGTGGCGCCGACCAGCCGGGCCACGAAGCGCTCCAGCCCGATCGCGAAACCGCCGTGCGGCGGCATCCCGTGCGCGAAGGCGTCCACGTAGGACCGGTACGGTTCGGCCGGCTGCCCGGCCGCGGCGAGTGCCGCGAGATAGTCGTCGCGGCGGTGCAGCCGCTGCCCGCCACTAACCAGTTCCAGTCCCCGGAACAGCAGGTCGAAACTGTTCGACCAGACCGGCCGGACCGGGTCCGGATGGGTGTAGAACGGTCGCTTGGCCATCGGGTAGCCGGTGACGAAGACGAACTCCGACCCGTGTTCCCGCAGCGCCCACTCACCGACCGCGCGCTCGTGCGCCGGCGCGAGGTCCCGCTCGTCGGGGGGTGCTCCGGCGATGGCCAGCGCCTCGGTGAAGTGCACCGCCGGGATCTCCGCCGGCACCTCGGGGGACCGCACGTCGAGCGCCGCGAGCGCCCCCCCGGCCCGGTCCGCCACGGCCGCCAGCATCCCGGCGACCGCGTCCCGCAACACCGCCATCACGTCCCGGTGGTCGCCGATGAAGCCGAGTTCGGCGTCGAGGCTGGTGTACTGGGCCAGGTGCCGCACCGTGTCGTGCGGCTCCGCCCGGAACACCGGGCCGACCTCGTACACCCGCTCGAAGACGCCCACCATGAGCTGCTTGTAGAGCTGGGGCGACTGGGCGAGATACGCCGGCCGGCCGAAGTAGTCCAGGGCGAAGACGTTCGCGCCGGTCTCGGTGGCCGACCCCACGATCTTCGGTGTCTGGATCTCGACGAAGTCACGCCGGTCGAGCGTGGCCCGGAAGCCGGCCACCGCCGCCGCTCCGGCGCGCAGCGCGGCCGACCGGCGGGGGTGGCGCAACGCCACGGCGGCGTGGTCGAGCTGGGTGGGCAGGGTGGCGGTCAGCTCCGGCCGGTACAGGTCGAACGGCGGCGGCGTCGCGACCGGACCGAGCGCTCGGATGACCGGGTCGACCAGTTCCACCCCGGACGGTGCGGCGGGGTTGGCCACCAGGGCGCCGGTGACCTCCACGACCGTCTCTTCGGTCAGGCGTTCCAGCTCGGCGCGTACCGCCGGGTCGGTGACCACCACCTGGGCGAGCCCGGCGGCGTCCCGCACGATCAGGAAGGCCACCGACTTGAGCAGTCGGCGGCGGTGGACCCAGCCCGCGATACGCACGGTGGCGCCGGTACGGGCGGGAAGGTGGCTGGACAGAAGGCGTTGCACGGCGGTTTTACCTCCTCTGTTGCCGCAACGCGCCCGCCGCGCGGCGCGCGGCGGGGCGATCTGCCCCAGGGAGGTGTGGGCGAGCGGGAACCTCGCGGTGCCACCACACCTTCGCCGCCGGTGGCTGCCGGCGGCCTCGTTCGTCCCCGTGACGTGGGGGTACGGCGGGATCTACTTGGAGTGCGGAGGGAGCCCTCCGCACATCGTTCTGCCCGCGGCTCGGGAGGGTCTTCACGCCCCGGCCGGAGACCACCTCTCAGCTTCCGGTGGCTCTCTTGAACTCCGGTGGTCGGGTCGCTACTCGGCTCCGTCGGCGCCGTTGGGGTGGCACGCTAGCGCACCCCGGGACATCTGTGACAGCGATTTACCGGTGATCCGTGATCGCTGTCACAGCAGCCGGGAGGGTGAGCCCGGTCGCCTCGGGTTCATCGATGACCCGGTCCGGCGTACGCTCGGGATTGTGACCATCGCTCCCGAAGGACGCCGCCTGCTCCGGATCGAGGCTCGTAACGCCGAGACCCCGATCGAGCGAAAGCCGCCGTGGATCAAGGTCAAGGCCAAGATGGGCCCGGAGTACAGCCACCTGCGTGGCCTGGTGGCCCGC
Organism: Plantactinospora sp. GCM10030261; assembly: GCF_042666615.1. Taxonomy (NCBI): domain Bacteria; kingdom Bacillati; phylum Actinomycetota; class Actinomycetes; order Micromonosporales; family Micromonosporaceae; genus Plantactinospora; species Plantactinospora sp. GCM10030261. The sequence goes on along the minus strand of NZ_JBHTDD010000004.1, from coordinate 250,841 downwards.
GAGGGCCTGCACACCGTGTGCCAGGAGGCTGGCTGCCCCAACATCTACGAATGCTGGGAGGACCGGGAGGCCACCTTCCTCATCGGTGGTGACCAGTGCACCCGGCGCTGCGACTTCTGCCAGATCGACACCGGAAAGCCCGCCGAGTTCGACGCCGACGAGCCGCGCCGGGTCGCCGAGTCGGTCGCGACGATGGGACTGAAGTACGCGACGGTCACCGGCGTCGCCCGGGACGACCTGCCCGACGGTGGCGCCTGGCTGTACGCCGAGACGGTGCGGCAGATCCACGCCCTGCAGCCCGGTTGCGGCGTCGAACTGTTGATCCCGGACTTCAACGCGGTGCCCGAGCAGCTCGCCGAGGTGTTCGGCGCCCGGCCCGAGGTGCTCGCGCACAACGTCGAGACGGTGCCGCGGATCTTCAAGCGGATCCGGCCGGCGTTCCGCTACGAGCGCTCGCTGGACGTCATCCGGCAGGCCCGCGCCGTCGGTCTGGTCACCAAGTCGAACCTCATCCTCGGCATGGGCGAGGAGCGGACGGAGATCTCGCAGGCGCTGCGCGACCTGCACGACGCCGGCTGCGAGCTGATCACCATCACGCAGTACCTGCGCCCCACCCCCCGGCACCACCCGGTGGAGCGGTGGGTCAAGCCCGAGGAGTTCGTCGAGTTGAAGGACGAGGCCGTGGAGATCGGCTTCGCCGGGGTGATGAGCGGTCCGTTGGTGCGTTCGTCGTACCGCGCCGGCCGGTTGTACCAGCAGGCGATCGACGCCCGCGCCACCACCCCCGCAAGCTGACCCCCGCCCCCACCCCCTCGTCCCGGCGGTCCTGCGGGTCAGGGCTGCCCTGGCTACGCATTTCCACCCCTTCGCCGGGGCCGAATGTGCACGTCCCCCAGTCCCTTTGGGGAGAACGCCTCGCGGCCGTGGAAGCGGTCGGCCGCGTCGGAATGGCCGGCGGCCCGTACGACTGTCTGGTTCGCGCCAGGGGGTTGGCGTCGGCGCGGACAGGTGGCGGTCAGGTGAGCAGGCCGAGCCGGTGCGCGACGGCGGCCGCCTCGATCCGGTTTGTCACGTCGAGCTTGGCGATGATCCGGGAAACGTGCACACTCGCCGTCTTCGGTGAGATGAACAGCCGCCCGGCGATCTGGCTGTTGCTCAACCCCTCGGCGACCAGCCGGAGCACCTCCCGCTCCCGCGAGGTCAACAGCTCGGTCCCGCCCACCGCCGCGCCACCCGGAGCCGCGCCAGCCGCCGCGCCCCGCAGCCCGACCCGCCGGGCGAGCTGGGCGACCCGCTCCGCCAGGGGACGGGCCCCGAGCCGCCGCGCGATCTCCGCCGACTCCGTCACCGCGTCGGTCACCGTGGTCCGGTCACCGGCCGCGGCCGCCGCCTCGGCCAACTCGACAAATGCCCGAGCCAACTGGTAGGGCCGGCCGTCGACCCGCCAGGCGTCGACCGCAACCTGCCACCGGGCGACCCTCGCCGCGGCGCTGTCAGCGGAGCGGGTGGCCGACGCGGCGTCCCCGACCGCCGGTCCGGCGTCGGCCACCAACCCAGACCCCACGGGTCCACTGGCGGCCACCAACCCGGCCCGCGCCGATCCATCGCCGCTCGCCGCCATGGGCAGCAGGGCCGTGAGCTGGGCGGCGTACGCCCGCTCGGCGGGGAAGCCGACGTGTAGCCGTGCGGCTATCGCCTCGACCGCCGCGATCAGCTCCGGCTCTCCGGCCCGTACGGCGACGGCTCCGGCGGCGGCCAGCAGCGGCCAGCCGTACCGGGGACGGCTCGGCAGCGTCGGGTCGGTCAACGCGGCCCGGGCGGCCGACACCGCGCCGGCCAGGTCCCCGCCGCACAGCGCCGCCTCGATCCGCAGCTCGTGCAGCGGCAACCGTTGCTGTGGATGCAGGTAGGGCTTGCCGAGGAAGCCCAGCGCCCGGGCAACCAGTTCGTCGGCGCCATCCTCCCCCCGGGCCAGCCGCAGCCGGGCCCGCAGCTCCAGCCAGTGCAGTCCGAGCGTCCCGATGACATCGATCCGGGCCGCCTCCGCACAGATCTCGTCCGCCTCCTGCCACTCGCCAAGTGCCAGCAGCGCCTCGGCCCGGTTGCTCAGCAGGAAGGCGCCGGTCGACCGGCTGACACCGAGCCGCCGGGCCTCCGCCGCGCCGTCCGCCGCCACCCGCGCCGATTCCGCGTACCGACCCAGCTCGAACAGCGTGTCGGAGATGTTGCCCAACGCCGGGACGAGGTTGACCGGGTCACCGGACTGCCGGGCCAGCCGTTCGGCCTCGCGCAGCTCGGTGAGGCCGAGGTCGGGCGACACCTCACGATCCCGGCACTTGGCCAGGGCGAGGTGCGCGTGGGTGAGGGTGACCGGATCGCCGGTGGCCTTGGCCGCCACCAACGCCTCCGCCACGAGTTGATCGCTCTCGGGCAGGCCGGCCTGGACCAAGTGCCCGGCCAGGTCCGCGATCAGCCGCACCCGCTGCGGGTCCTCGGTCTCGGCCGCGGTGGCCAGGCGGTACGCCTCGCTCAGCTCCTTGGTGCCGTCGCTCTTGCCGAGCACCGCCAGCAGCCGACCCCGACGACCCAGCAGCCGCGCGGCGCGCAGCGGCTCGGTCGCCGGGTCGACCTCGGCAAGCGCGGCCCGGCTCAGGCTCAGCGCCCGGACGTGGTCGCCCGCCACCCATGTCGCCGCCAGCGCCTCCTCGACCAGAGCCACGTGGTCCATACCCAGCCGCTCGGCGGCGTCCGGAACCTGCTCCCACAGCTCCAGCACCCGCTCCAGCAGCCGGCTCTGCTCCGCGTACGCGTACCGGCAACTGGCCGCCTTCGCCGCCGCCAGAGCGGCCACGAGAGCCCGCGGATGGTCGTGTGCGGCATGCCAGTGGTGGGCGATCTCGGCGGGGGCCCGGCCAGCCGGGACGAGTTGCGGGTCGGCCTCGATCGCGGCGGCGTACCGGGCGTGCAGCCGGGCGTGCTCACCGGGTAGCAACTCGTCGTGCACCGCCTCGCGGACCAGAGCGTGCCGGAACACGTAACCACCGTCGGCGTCGGCCACCACCAGTTGCGCCGCTACGGTGGCCCGCAACGCCTCCTCCAGGTCGCCGTCGGGCAGTCCGGCGGCGGTGGCGAGCAACTCGTGTGCGATCCGGGTGCCGCCGGCGGCGGCGATCCGTAGCACCCGCTGCGCCGCCTCGGGTAGCCGTTCCACCCGGGCCAGAAGCAGGTCCCGGAGGCTGTCCGGCATGGTGGCGCAGCCGGCCGGGTCGCCCGCGGCGGCCAGTTCCTCGATGAAGAACGGGTTGCCCTGGGCCCGCTCGAACACGGTGTCGATGGCCAGGGCGGGTGGTTCCGCGCCAAGCAGGTCGGTCAGGATCGTGGCGGTGCCGTCGCGGTCCAGGCGGGTGAGTTCGCGGCGCTCCACCCCGCGTACCCGGTCCAGCTCGGCCAGGAACGGCCGCAGTGGGTGACCGCGGTGCAGTTCGTCCGTGCGGTAGGTGCAGATCAGCAGGGTCCGGGCCGGCCGGGCGGCCCGGATCAGGAACGCGATGAGGTCGCGGGTGGACCGGTCCGCCCAGTGCAGGTCCTCGATGACAACCACCGTCGGGCGCCCCTCGGAAAGCCGGGCGAGCAGCTCTCCGACCAGTTCGAACAGGTAGCCCCGGTCGGTCGTCGGCGCGTCGGCGAGCGGCGTCCGCGCGCCCGCCGCGGGCCGGGCCAGCTCCGGCAGCAGCCGGGCGAACTCGACGTCCTGCCCGGCCAGCGCGTCCCGCCCGTGCCGGCGGAGCACCTCGCGCAGGACGGCGGCGAACGGGGCGAACGGCAGGCCCTCCTCGCCCAGCTCCAGGCACTGGCCGACGAACAGGTCGGCGTCGCCGCCGACGGCCGCCCCGAACTCCTCCATGAGCCGGCTCTTGCCCACCCCCGCCTCGCCACCGATCAGCACCGCGGCCTGCTCGCCCGCGTCCACCCGGCGCAGCGCGTCGCGCAAGGCGGCAGTGTCGGCCTCTCGGCCGACGAATGTTCGGCTGCTCACCCGGGCGGTCACGACATCGAGGATGCCACGCCGGTGAGACATCCCGCCGCCGGCCGGCCCGCCCTCAACGGTCGGGCCAGCCTCCGCCCGGCGACGGTCCCGGGCCGAGGGGTGGACTCCGGCCATCCGGTCGGGGCCCACCCCGCGGTCCGCCGCGGTGGTCATGCGTCCGGCGTGGTCGGCGGCCGGCGGCGCAGCCAGGACCGTCCGGTCCCGTGCCGGTTACGTGTGGCCGCGCTCGCCAGCCGCGCCTGCGCGGCCTCCCGGCGCATCTCCTTGGACCGGCTGCGGTACATGTCGAGCAGCAGATCCTCGTTCGTAATCCCAAACATGTCGTCTCCCTGTGCTTGTCGTTTGCGCTGAACCTGACTCTGCTCGCGCAGGTATCACCGGCACATGAGGAGACCGCCTGATCTCGTCGGCTCCGACCCTCCTTACCTGGCCGCTTCCGGGGGGCTTACGCGGGTAAGGTCCTTACCCGCCCGGAACCGGGACCCGGAAGAACCGGCCCACGGCGCAGGACCCGCCCCAGACCCGGCCGGATCCGCCAGACCCGCCGGGGCCCGGCGGGATCCGCGCCTCAGGGGGTGTCTCGTAGACTTTCTCGCATGGCAAAGCCCCAGGAGAAGGTGTCGTTCGGCCAGCGGCTGAAGCAGATCTGGATGGTGTTCAAGTTCACCGCCAAGCAGGACAAGTGGTTCATGCCGCTCGCCCTCGGCGCGGTGCTCATTCCGCTCGCGCTCACCGCGGTCGCGATCATGATCTGGGGCTGGTTGTGGTTGCCCGTCGGCATCCTGCTCACCCTGCTCGCCGTGCTGATCGTGCTCAATCTGCGGTCCAACCGGGCGATGATGAACGCCGCCGAAGGGCAACCGGGCGCGGCCGCCCAGATCATGGAGACCATGCGCGGCGACTGGCGGGTCACGCCGGCGGTCAGCTCGACCACCCAGATGGACATGGTCCACCTGGTCATCGGCCGTCCCGGCGTGATCCTGCTGGCCGAGGGCAACCCGCAGCGCATCCGTGGCCTGCTCGGCCAGGAGAAGCGTCGGCTGGCGAAGGTGATCGGCAGCGCGCCGCTGTACGACTACCTGATCGGCCAGGGCGAGGGTGAGCTGCCGATCCGCAAGCTGCGGCCCACGCTGATCCGGCTGCCCCGCAACCTCAGCGGCAAGGATGTCAACGCCCTGGACAAGCGCCTCAAGGCGCTCACGTCCCGGCCGCAGATGCCCAAGGGAGCGATCCCCAAGAACATGCGTCCGCCCCGGGGGAACTTCCGGCAGACGCGCGGTCGCTGATCGGCGGCACGTCCGCGTCGGGACAGGCAGGCAGGCAGATGACGGTAACGCCCACCGACCGGCGGCCGCCGCTGGGTGACCTGCTGCGCACCTGGCGGGAGCGGCGCCGGCTCAGCCAGCTCGAACTGGCCAACCGGGCGGAGGTCTCCGCCCGGCACCTCAGCTTCATCGAGACAGGCCGGTCCAGGCCGAGCCGCGAGATGATCGCGCAGCTCGCCGAGCGGTTGGAGGTGCCGCTGCGGGAACGCAACCGGCTGCTGCTGGCGGCCGGGTACGCACCGGCCTACGGGGAAACCGATCTCGACGCTCCGGAACTGGCCGCCGCCCGGGACGCGGTGCGGCGGGTGCTGGCCGGCCACGAACCGTACCCGGCGGTGGTGGTCGACCGGCGCTGGCAGTTGCTGGACGCCAACCCGAGCCTGCGCCTGTTCACCCGGCTGGCCGCGCCGGACCTGCTGGTCCCGCCGGTCAACGTGCTGCGGGTCAGCCTGCATCCGGAAGGATTGGCGCCACACATCCTCAACCTTGGCGAATGGCGGTCCCACCTGCTCGGCCGGTTGACCCGTCAGGTGGAGCTGTCCGGCGATGTCGAGCTGGCCGGGCTGTTGCGGGAACTGCGCGGGTATCCGTGCGCCCAGCCGGAGCCGGTCGCCGACCTGCCCGGTCCGGGCGAGTTCGTGGTGCCGCTGCGGATCCGGTCGGCGGGCCGAACGCTCAGCTTCTTCAGCACTGTCGCCACCTTCGGCACCCCACTCGACGTCACCCTGGCCGAGCTGGTGATCGAGTCGTTTTATCCAGCCGACCGGGACACCGTGGCGGCGCTCCGAGCGCAGGCGGCGGAGCCGGCCGGGGACTGACGGTAGCGCGACGTGAAACTGGCTTACTCCTGCCGCTGCGGAGCGAGGACGGCGTACGCCCGCACCGGGAAGGTGCCGAACCGGCGCACCGGGGGCGGGGCGGCGTGCAGCCGGGCACCGGTGACCGGCACGCCGTCGAGGCCGGTGAGGTGTTCCAGCACCGGGATCCCCGCGTCGAGCAGGATCGAATGGGCGGGCCGTGCGCTGCCCGTGTGATCGTCGATGTTGACGCTGTCGATGCCCACAAGTCGGGCTCCGGCGTCGACGAGGTGCCGAGCGCCCGCCTCGGTCAGAAACGGTGCCGGATCACCGTACGACGGAGTGCCCCAGTGCCGGTCCCACCCGGTGTGCAGCAGGACGGCGTGCCCTGCCACGTCGTACGCGGCCAGGGCGACCGCGTCGATGTCGCGGCGGGACCCGCCGGTCAACCGGATCACCAGGGCCGGCAGGTCCGCCACGGCGGTCAGTGGCAGCCCGGCCAGGTCGGCCCCGTCCGCGTACCGGTGGAACGGACTGTCGAGATAGGTGCCGGTGTTGCCCACCATGCTGATCCGGTCGATGGCGAACTCCACCCCCGAGCCGTAATGCTCCCGGGACGCCTCGCGGGTCAGGTGCGGGGTGATCTCCGGTCCGGGCAGGCCGGGGTATGTCGTCATGCCGGCGGTGATCGGGTGGGTCAGGTCCACCAGCCGGGTTCCCTCGGCGTCCGGACCGGTGTCCGGGACGACCGACGTCTTGTGCGGTTCCGCCACCACCTGAACGTCGCTGAGCCGGACCCGGTCCACCATCGCGAGGCCCAACTGACTGATGAACAGGGTGGCCAGCCGGTCCTCGGGCAGGTCCGGCGCGGGTAGGTCCAGCCGGAATCCGTGGGTGGTCAGACCGCCCCCGTTGAGGAAGGTCACCTCGGCGTCGAACACGGCACGGTACTCGATCATGTGATCCATCCTGGACGGTTTCCGCGTTCAGCACCATTGGCAGTCCATGAACGCTGCGTTTAGCATCCGCGAATGCGGATCGACCCACGGCGGCTGGCCGTGCTCGGCGCCGTCGCGGACGCGGGCGGTGTCCTCGCCGCGGCGGCCGTCCTGCATCTCACCCCGTCCGCTGTCTCCCAGCACATCTCCCGGTTGGAGGCCGAGACCGGAGTGACGCTGCTCGACCGCTCCCAGCTCGGCGGCCGGCGAGCCGCCCGGCTGACACCCGCCGGACGGTTGCTCGCCGCACACGCCAGCCGGGTCGCGGAGGCCCTCGCGGCCGCGGAACGGGATCTCGCCGCCTTGACCGGCGCGGTCACCGGCGTGGTCCGGGTCGGTGCGTTTCCCACGGCCATCCGGCACCTGGTGGGTCCCGCGATGGCAGCCATCGCGGCCGGTCCGGCGCGGGTCGAGGTACGGGTGCAGCAGGTCGAGCGGCAACCTGGGCTCGCCTCGGTGCGGGCCGGTGGTCTGGACCTGCTGGTCGCCGAGGGTGACCCGGACCGGGAGTCGGACCCGATGCCTGGCCTGCGGGTCGATCGGCTGCTCGACGACCCGTACCGCGTGGTGTTCCCTCCTCGCTGGGCGCCGGTGGGCGGGATCGAGGCGTTGCTGGCCCGGCCGTGGGTCGACGGAACGCCCGGTACGGCGGTTCGGGCGGCGCTGGACCGGATCGCGGTCCGGTACGGCGTCGTGCCGGCCAGCCGGCACGAGTGTCTGGAGTTTCCGGCGGCGCTGTCCCTGGTCGCCGCGGGGGTGGCGGCGGCCGTCGTGCCCGCGCTCGCGCTACCGGCCGACGGTCCGATCGAGGTGCTTGAAGTGCCTGGCGCCGGTGCGCGACGGATCGAGCTGGTCTGCCGGGGTGGCCGAACCCAGCCGTCACCCGCGGCGGACCTCGTCGCCCAGGCAATCCACGCGGCCGCCCGCCGGTGAGCGCGGGGAAGGGTTCACGACGCCCTTCGTCGCAGCACCACGATCGAGCCGGACCACCGGTCGTGCAGCCCGCGCCGCCGGTCGTCCATGATCACAGCCGGGACGACGAGACACAGCGCCAGCACCCGGACCAGTGCCCGGAGCAGGCCGATCCGGCCGCCGTCGGGGTACGACACGCAGCCGATCCGGCTGAGGAACATGCCTGGCGTCTGGGCGAACAGCCCCAGGAAGACGGTGTACTCGATGATCAGGACCAGGACCGGGGGCCAGCCGGCGCGGATCGGGTCGGCGAACAGGTCGCTGATCAGGAGGCAGAGCACCCAGTCGATGAGCAACGCGCCGAACCGGCGACTCAGGCCGGCCGGCTCGAAGGTCCCGACACCATCCGGCGGCGGCGGCCCGCCGCCTGGTGATGCTCCGCCGCCCGGCGGCGCTGTCCCACCGTCCCGCTGTCTGCTCACGGCTGATCAGGGTATCCGCTCTTTCCGGACCACCGGTTCGCGGGAATCGAAACGGACACGGCCCGACAACTGACCCGAAACCACACCGCCCCGGCGGGCGTAACACGGCAGAAACATAGGAGACATGCCGGGGCAACCGCCCAGCCATACCGTCGCCAGCAGCCTAGACGCCATGTGGACGTGCCAGGAGGAACGTGTGTTCGCCAATCCCGAGGAACTCCTGCGATACCTCAAGAACGAGGACGTGAAGTTCGTCGACGTACGCTTCTGCGACCTGCCCGGGGTGATGCAGCACTTCAACCTCCCGGTCGAGTCGTTCGACGACAGCGTCTTCACCGACGGCCTGGCCTTCGACGGATCTTCCATCCGTGGGTTCCAGGCGATCCACGAGTCGGACATGCTGCTGCTGCCCGACCACGCCACCGCCTTCATCGACCCGTTCCGGGCGGAGAAGACCCTGGCGCTCAACTTCTTCATCCATGACCCGTTCACCCGGGAGGCCTACACCCGGGACCCGCGCAACGTGGCCAAGAAGGCGGAGGCCTATCTGGCCGCCAGCGGGATCGCCGACACCGCCTACTTCGGCGCCGAGGCGGAGTTCTACATCTTCGACTCGATCCGCCACGAGACCTCCGCGCACCAGTCGTACTACTACATCGACTCGGTCGAGGGGGCCTGGAACAGCGGGCGCGAGGAGCCGGGCGGCAACCGTGGCTACAAGACCGCGTACAAGGGCGGCTACTTCCCGGTGCCGCCGGTGGACCACTACGCCGACCTGCGCGACAGCATGGTGCGGCGCCTGATCGACACCGGCTTCACCGTGGAGCGCGCGCACCACGAGGTGGGCACCGCCGGCCAGGCCGAGATCAACTACCGGTTCTCCACGCTGCTGCACGCCGGCGACCAGATGCAGCTGTTCAAGTACATCGTGAAGAACACCGCGTGGGCGGCCGGCAAGACGGCGACCTTCATGCCCAAGCCACTGTTCGGTGACAACGGCTCGGGCATGCACACCCACCAGAGCCTGTGGCTGAACGGCGAGCCGCTGTTCTACGACGAGACCGGCTACGCCGGCCTCTCCGACACCGCCCGGTGGTACATCGGCGGCCTGCTGCACCACGCCCCGTCGCTGCTCGCTTTCACCAACCCGACGATCAACTCGTACCGCCGGCTGGTGCCGGGCTTCGAGGCGCCGGTCAACCTGGTCTACTCGCAGCGCAACCGGTCCGCCTGCACCCGCATCCCGGTGACCGGCGGCAACGCCAAGGCCAAGCGGGTGGAGTTCCGGGTGCCGGACCCGTCGGCCAACGTCTACCTCGCCTTCTCGGCGATGATGATGGCCGGCCTGGACGGCATCCGCAGCAAGATCGAGCCGCCGGAGCCGATCGACAAGGACCTGTACGACCTGCCGCCGGAGGAGTGGGGTTCGGTCAAGCAGGTGCCCGGCTCGCTGCCGGAGGTGCTCGACTCGCTCGAGGCCGACCACGATTACCTGCTGGAGGGCGGCGTATTCACGCCGGACCTGATCTCCACCTGGGTGGACTGGAAGCGGACCAACGAGGTCGACCCGGTGCGGCTGCGCCCCACCCCGCACGAGTTCGAGATGTACTACAACGTCTGACCCGCGGGCGCCAGGGTGATCACCTCCCTGGTCCGCAGAGTCTCCATACGAGGCCACCGGGACCGCGTCAACCGCGCGAACCTGGTGGCCTCGTCGGTTCCCGCACGGATCGACCCGGCGTACGGGATGTCGGTGGGTCGGGCTCACCCCAACCACCCGACATCCCGTACGTCGAGTGGATCATGGCGCGCGGCGGGCGTGGCGATGCGTGGGCTTGCCCGTCAGCCGGGGTGCTCGTCCTCGCGGCGCGCGTTCTGTCGTCCATGTCAGGGAACAGATGCCGGCGTCCGCTCGCGTCGGCCGAACCCGACGACGGCACGGTGACGGTGGAGATGCTCGCCGGCAACGTCACCCAGGCGGCGCGGTTGACCTGCGACGCCTGCGTGGGCGTGGAGACCATCTACCAGCCCACTGACGTGGGTCGGCGCCGTGGCCGTAGTCCCCGTCCGGCGAAGTAGGGCCGTGCAATCGCGGAAGAAGATTCTGGTAGTCACGGAAAATAATACCTGCAATCGCGGAATACATGGCATCATCGGGGCGATGGATGGATCCTTGACGGGCCTGGCCCGGCGACGGCTTTCTCCGGTGCTCGCGCGCCGACTCCGTGAGGAACCAGCGATCGTGCTCAACGGTCCTCGCACGGTCGGCAAGAGCACGCTCCTAGGAGAACTCGCGGGGAGCCTCGGGCGCGTCGTCATCGACTGCGACGACCCGGCGACGCGGGCCGCCGTCCGAAACGACCCGGGCCGGTTCGTCGCCGGACCCGATCCGGTCCTGATCGACGAATACCAGCATGTCCCCGAGCTGCTCGATGCGATCAAGGCCGAACTCAACCAGGACCTGCGTCCGGGACGCTATGTGCTCGCCGGATCGACCAGGTACTCCACCCTGCCTCAGGCTGGTCAGACGCTGACCGGCCGCGTCGACATCCTCGACGTCCTTCCGCTGGCGCAGACGGAGATCGACGGGTCAGCCGGTGACCCCCTCGTCCACCACCTGCTCGACGGCGCCGACCCCGTCGACGCAATGACCCGGTCGATGACCACTCGGGACGAGTACGCCCGGCGGATCACCTCGGGCGGCATGCCGGTGGCGCTTCGCCGTCCACTCGGACGGTCACGATCCAGGTGGTTCGCCAACTATCTCAACCTCGTTGTCGATCGCGATGTCATCGAGCTGAGCCGGGTGCGGCAGCGGGAGATGCTGCCCAGACTGCTCTCCGTGCTGGCGGCCCGATCCGGCCAGGTGCTGAACATCGCCGCCGTGGCTGAGGCCGTGGGCATGGAGAAGAGCAGCGCGGAGAACTACACGCGCCTGCTGGAAGCGGTGTTTCTCATCCAGCGACTACCGGCCTGGGGCACCACCCTCGGTTCCCGCGTGGCTCGAATGCCCAAAGTCCACCTCGTGGACGCCGGCGTGATGGCCTGGTTGCTCGGTCTGACACCGGAAAAGATCGCCACGAACGACCCATCGACCCTCACCGAGTACGGCCACCTGGTCGAAACGTTCGCCGTCGGTGAGGTTCTCAAGCAGGCCAGCTGGTGGGATGGCCCGGTCGCGGTGGGGCATTTCCGCACGTCGACGGCCGAGGAGGTAGATCTGGTCCTGGAACGCGACGACGGCTCCGTCATCGCCTTTGAAATCAAGGCAGGGACCCGCGTCGATGTCGCGGATCTCACCGGGATCCGGGCGCTGCGCAGCCGTCTCGGCACCCGACTCGCGGCGGCGGTGGTCCTGTACACCGGCCACCTGGCCTATGCGCACGAGGAGGGCACGGCGGTGTTGCCTCTCGACGCCCTCTGGACCCCGCAGCCCTGAGCAGATAGCCTGCCATCCGTTATATCTTCGCGTCCGATATATTGGCGCGGTGAGCACACCGCTGCGCGAACCCACCTTCCTGATCCTCACCGCCCTCGCCCGCGAACCCATGCACGGCTACGCGATCATCGGCGAGGTCGCCACCCTCTCCGACGGCCGGCTGGCGCTGCGCCCCGGCACCCTCTACGGCGCGCTGGACCGGCTCGGCGACGACGGCCTTGTCGAGATCGACCGGGAGGAGGTCGTCGACGGGCGGCTGCGCCGCTACTACCGCCTCTCCCCCGCCGGCGACGCCACGCTCGCCGGCGAGACCGAACGGATGCGCCGCAACGTCGAGGCCGCCAGCGCCCGGCTCGCCGCCCGCAAGACGGCCACCACCGGCAAGACCGGCAGCACCGGCAAGACCGGCACAGGCCGGCCCGGCACCACCCGGCCGGCCGGCCCGCGTACCGCCGGGGGGTTGGCATGAACGACCTGGAGCGCCGCTACCACCGGCTGCTGCGCGCGTACCCGGCGGACTACCGCCGGGCCCGCGGCGCCGAGATCGTCGGGACCTACCTCGACCTGGCCGCGCCGGGCCGCGCCTGGCCGTCGCCCGCGGAGGCCGCGGACCTGCTGCGCGGCGGCCTCCGCCAGCGGCTGCGGGCCGCCGGAGCCGCCGACCTCGTTCCGGGGGTACGCCTCGCGGCGATGCTGGCCTTCGGCTGCGCGGTGGCCCTCGCCGCGCTGTGGCTGGCCGCCGCCGAACCGCATTACCTGCCGGTCGAGTGGCGCGTCCCGACCTTCGGCCCGTTCGCCACCCTCGGCGTGATCGCCTGGGCGGGCTGGCTGCTGGCCGCCCTCGTCGCGGCGATCGTGCCCGGCCGCGCCACCCGGCTGGCCGTCACCACGGCGGTAGCGCTGACCGTCGCGCTCGTCCCGCTCGCCACGCTGACCGGCGTGCCCCGGCCGCCGCTGTACGTGCTCCTGCCACAGGTCGCCCTGGGGCTGCTGGCGCTCGCCCTGCCGGACCGGCCGCCGGGCCCGGCCCGGTTCGGCCCGCTGCTGCTCGGCGCGCTCGTCGCGCTCGTGGCCCGCACGATGTATCCGGTCGGCGAGCCCGGCTACTACCTGGGTTACTGGACAAACATCTACTTCGACAACTGGATGGGTGCCCCGTCGCTGCTGCCCGCGGTCGCCGTCCTGTTGCTCGTCACGGCGACCCTGCTCGCCACCCACCTGATGGTGCGCCGGGACCGACGCGGTGGCTGGGCGGTGCTGGCGCTCCTCACCCCGATCGGCCTGCTGGCCGCGCATCCACTGGCCGCCGGGGTCGGCGGTCTGCGTGGCGCGCCCAACCCCGACTGGTCCGCCCTGGCCGGTACCGCCCTGGCGGTGGGGCTGCTCGGGCCCGCCCTGCTGGCACTGGCCGTCGTCGTCCGGCGCCGGCTGCGTCCCGCCCAGCCACCGACCGTCCCACCGGCGGACACCCGCTGCCCGGCGTGTGGCCGCTGACGCGCGTCGCTGTCCTTATCCCAGGACGCGTTCCATGGCGGCCCGGGAGCGCCGCGTGATGCGCAGGTAGTGGTCCAGGAACTCGCCCGGATCGTCGGCGCCGAGCAGCCGGACCACGCCGGCCAGCTCGACGCCGTGCCGGGGCAACTGGTCGCCGGACCGGCCCCGGATCAGCATCAGCGCGTCCCGCACCTGGGCGGCGAGGGTCCAGCCGGCGGCCAGCGCGTGGGCGTCGGCGGAGTCCAGCAGGCCGGCCTCGCGGGCCGCCGCCAGCGCGTCGAGGGTACGGGTGCCGCGCAGCTGCGGGACCGAGCCGGCGTGCCTGAGTTGGAGCAGCTGCACCGCCCATTCGACGTCGGCGAGGCCACCCCGGCCGAGTTTCGTGTTGGTGGCCGGGTCGGCGCCCCGGGGTAGCCGTTCGGCCTCCACCCGGGCCTTGATCCGGCGGATCTCGACGACCTGTTCCCGGGTCAGCCCGGCCGCCGGATAGCGGACCCGGTCGGCGACGGCGAGGAACTCGGCGGCCAGGTCCGTGTCGCCGCACACGTACCGCGCACGCAGCAACGCCTGCGCCTCCCACACCTTCGCCCAACGGGCGTAGTAGGCAGCGTACGCGGCGAGACTGCGCACCAGCGGACCCTGCCGTCCCTCGGGGCGCAGGTCGGCGTCGACCACCAGCGGCGGGTCCGGTGCCGGGACGCCGAGCAGGCGGCGCAGTTCCTCGGCGATCGCCCCGGCGGCGGCGCTCGCCGCGTCGTCAGCCACCCCGTCCGGCGCCGCGTAGACGAACAGCACGTCCGCGTCGGAGAGATAGTTCAGCTCGTACCCGCCGAGCCGGCCCATGCCGATGACCGCGAACCGCAGCCCCGCCGGACCGGGTCGGACCGCCCGGGCCACCCGGAGCGCGGCGGCCAGCGTCGCGTCGGCGACATCGGAGAGCGCCGCCCCGACGGCCGGCACGTCCAGCGGTTCGGTCGGAGCCAGCGAACCCGCGCGGTGCAGCACGTCGGCGCAGGCGATGCGGAGCAGTTCTCGGCGGCGCAGCGCCCGTACCGCCCGGATCGCCTGGACGGCCCGGTCACCGTCCGCCGTGCCCTTATCCGGACCGGCACCGTCCGTCCCGGCACCGGCACCGGCACCGTCCGTCCCGGCACCGGCACCGTCCGTCCCGGCACCGGCACCGGCACCGAGGTGCCGGTCCGCGGCGGCCGCGAACCCGGCGCTTAGCACGTCGGGCGGACGCGGGACCAGCTCCGCGTCGTCGGCGAGCAGGCGCAGCGCCTCCGGCTCCCGGGCCAGCAGGTCGGCGGCGTACCGGGAGAGAGCGAGGGTGCGGGCCAGCCGCCGGGCCACCGGCCCTTCGTCGCGCAGCACCCGCAGGTACCACGGCGTGCTGCCCAGCTTGTCGGAGACCTGGCGGTAGTTGAGCAGTCCCCGGTCCGGCTCCGGAGCGTCGGCGAACTCCTGGAGCAGCACCGGAAGCAGGGTCCGCTGGATCGCCGCCGTCCGGGTCACGCCGCCGGTGAGCGCCTCCAGGTGGCGCAGCGCGCCGGCCGGGTCGGCGAAGCCGAGCACTTCGAGCCGGCGGCGGGCCGCCTCCGGGGTCAGCCGCAGGTCGTCGGCGGGCACCCGGGCCACCGCCTCCAGCAGCGGGCGGTACAGCAGCTTGGCGTGCAGCCGGCGTACCTCGGCGGCGTGCCCGACCCAGTCGGCCCGGAACGCCTCGACGGCGTCCCGCTGGGGCGAGGCCGTGTAGCCGAGGGCGTGCGCGAGCCAGCGCAGCGCCGCCGGATCGGCCGGCACCGTGTGCGTACGCCGTAGGCCCTGAAGTTGCAGCCGGTGCTCGACGCCGCGCAGGAACCGGTAGCCGGCCAGCAGCGCCTCGCCGTCGGACCGGCCCA
Source organism: Plantactinospora sp. GCM10030261 (assembly GCF_042666615.1). Taxonomy (NCBI): domain Bacteria; kingdom Bacillati; phylum Actinomycetota; class Actinomycetes; order Micromonosporales; family Micromonosporaceae; genus Plantactinospora; species Plantactinospora sp. GCM10030261. The sequence goes on along the minus strand of NZ_JBHTDD010000004.1, from coordinate 235,445 downwards.
CGTACCCGCCGTCGACGAGCGCGCGTAGTGCCGGGATGGTGCCGCCGCCGCGCAGCGTCTCGTCCACCCGACCGTGCACCAGTTGCAGCAACTGCACGGCGAATTCGATGTCCCGCAGGCCGCCGGGTCCGCGCTTGATCTCGCGTTCCAGCTCCTTGGCCGGGATGTTGTCGATGATCCGCCGCCGCATGGCGCGCACGTCCTGCACCGCTTCGGGCCGTTCGGCCGCCTGCCAGACCAGCGGCGCGAGCCGGTCGATCCACTCCTGACCCAGGTCGCGGTCCCCGGCGGCCGGCCGCGCCTTCAGCAGCGCCTGGAACTCCCAGGTCCGCGCCCAGCGCTGGTAGTAGGCGAGGTGGCTGGCGAGCGTCCGGACCAGCGGCCCCCGGCCGCCCTCGGGCCGCAGCGCGGCGTCCACCGGCCAGGCCACCAGGCCACACAGGTGGATGAGTCGGGTGGCGACGGTGGTGCCGGCGGCCAGGTCGTCGTCCTCCGCGGCGACGAAGATGACGTCCACATCGGAGACGTAGTTCAGCTCCCCGCCGCCGCACTTGCCCATCGCCACCACGGCCAGCCGCGGCACCGGCGTCCCGGCGGGCAGTTCGGCCACCGCGATGTCGTACGCGGCGGTCAGGGTGGCGTCGGCGAGCCCGGACAGCGCCGCCATCGTCTGTTCCAGCGAGGCGCCGCCGGTCAGGTCGGTGGCGGCGATGCGCAGCAACGCCCGCCGGTACGCCAGGCGGAGCGCCGGTACGGCCGGCTGGCCGGTGGGCAGGGGTCCGAGCAGGTCCCCGTTCAACGGGACCGGAGTTCCGTCCGGGCCGTCGGCCAGCGCCGTGACGTGTTCGGGGTGGGCGACCAGGTGGTCACCGAGGGCGGACGAGGCACCGAGGACCGCGAACAGCCGGCGCCGCAGCCGGGCGTCGGCGCGCAGGTCGGCGAGCAGGTCGGAGCCGGCACCGAGGCGGGCGCCGGCCGCCGGCCGGCCGGCCCGCTGTTCGGCCTCGACGATCCGCTGTTCGGCCTCGACGATCCGGTGTAGCTGGCGTAGCGCCAGGTCCGGGTCGGCCGCCCGGGACAGCGCGGCGAGCAGTTCGGCGGCACTGTCGTCGGTCGGCGCCTGACCGGCCGGCTGCCACAGTCCAAGACCGTCCGGCCCGAGCAGGTCGGCGGCGCGGGCGGCGGAACCGGCGTCGGTGCGGCCGAAGCCGTACCGGGCGAGCCGGCTGGCGCTGGCCGGGCGGGTCATGCCGACGCCTCGCCGCGCTCGGGCCCCGCCTGAGACGGCACGGCCCCCCGTCCCGTGGTTCCCCACCCACCGCGCCCCAGTTTGCGCTCCGCGCTGAACCTGCTGCGCCCGCTCATCGGCCGAGCAGGGGCAGGTCGCGGCGGGGTGACACGTCCAGTTCCCCCCGGGCGACCGAGGCGAACCGGATGGCGAACGGCTGCCAGACCTCCTCCACGTCGGCCAGCACCGCGGCGCAGGCGGCGACCACCAGATCCGGGTCGTAGTCCAACTTGGCCAGCACTGTCGAGTCGGTGGCCCAGTCCCGGATCATCGCCTCGTCGCACTCGATGTGGAACTGCAATCCCCAGGCCCGGTCGCCGAGCCGGAACGCCTGATTCGGGTGGCGGGTGCCGGCGGCGAGCAGGGTGGCGCCGTGCGGCAGTTCGGTGATCTCGTCGGAGTGCCACTGCAACACGTCGGGGATGAGCGGCACCCAGCGGAACAGCGGATCGCTGTCGGCCGCGTCGCGCTTGCCGACAACGCCGGGACCGACCTCCGGGCCGCTGGGGCTGCGCTCCACCTGTCCGGCGTGCGCGGTGGCCAGCAACTGCGCGCCGAGGCAGACGGCCAGCGTCGGCACGCGGTGCCGGACCGCCTTGCGCAGCAGACCTTCGAGGGCCGGGAACCACGGCGCCCCGGGGCTGCCGTCGGGAGCCGGGTAGGCCCGTTGGTCTCCGCCGAGCACCACAAGCGCCGCGTAGCCGTCGAGGTCCGCGGGTAGGTCGTCACCGGCGTACGGGCGGAGCACGGCGAGGTCGAGCCCGCCCTCGGTGAGCCACTCCCCCAGCCGGCGGGGGTCGTCGGTCGGATCGTTCTCGATCACCAGCGCGGTCGCCACGCCGTCGAGGCTATCCGGTCGACGGGTCGGTGGCGCTATCCGGTCAGCCGGCCCCGCGTACCGTCGGCCCACGGGTGGGCGACCTATCGACGTGTCGCCGGCTTATCGACCCGCAGCGCCTCCAGCATCCGGTCGAGGGCGGCCCGGGTTGCCGTCAGGTCCGCCGGGTCGGTGGACTCGGCCAGCCACAGCGCCGCCTCGTTCATCGCCCCGGACAGCAGTCGGGTCAGCGGCGCGACGGGCTGCCGCTCGACGACGCCCCGGTCGATCAGGGTGCCGAGGGCCTCGGCGAGGTGCCGGCCGGACGCGGCCTCGTCGAGTGCCCGCCATTCGGTCCAGCCGAGCACCGCCGGGCCGTCGATCAACATGATCCGTTGTACGTCCGGATCGGTGCTGGCGGTGAGGAACGCCTGGCAGCCGGCCACGAACTGGTCCCACGGGTCCGCCTCGGCGTCGGCGGTGGCGGCCACCCGCTCGCCCACCTCCTGTTGCACCTGCGCGAGGACCGCCCGGAACAGGGCGGACTTGCCGTCGAAGTGGTGGTAGAGCGCCCCCTTGGTGACCCCGGCGACCGTGACGATCTCGGCGAGGCCGACGTCGGTGTACCCGCGCGAGGCGAACAACCGTCGACCTTCCCGCAGCAGCGTCCGCCGGGTCTGTTCCCGCTGCTCGACCCTTACCCCCATCGCGCCTCCCCGATTGACATACCGTCGGTATGTGAACTAGCCTCACTCGCATACCGATGGTATGCGAAAGGGGCGACCGCCATGAAACTGTCCAGCTTCTATCCCGTCATCTGCGCCACCCGGCCGACCGAGTCGCGCGACTTCTACGTCCGCTGGTTCGGGTTCGAGCCGACCTTCGAGGCGGACTGGTACGTGAGCCTGCGCCGGCCCGGCCCGCCGGCGTACGAGTTGGCGCTGCTGGACCACACCCACCCCACGCTGCCCGCCGCCTACCGCCGACCGGTGCGCGGCCTGCTGCTGAACGTCGAGGTCGAGGACGTGGACGCGGAGTGGGACCGGCTCGTCGTGCGCGGCGGCCTGCGACCCGAACTCGGGCTGCGCAGCGAGGACTTCGGTCAGCGGCACTTCATCGTGGCCGCCCCGGACGGTGTGCTGATCGACGTGATCACCAACATCCCACCGGCGGGCGACTACGCCGAGCAGTACGTCAGCTGACCCGGTCCGGCTCCGGCAGGTACGCCCCGGACACCTCCGACCGGACGGTCCAGCCGAGCCGCTCGTAAAGCGCCCGCCCGTCGTCGGTGGCCACCAGGACGCCGGTGCGCACGCCGTCCTCCGCCGCGCGTTCGGCGAGCGCCCGCATCACCACGCTGCCCAGCCCACGCCGCCGGTGCGCGACCGCGGTCTCGACCTGGTCGACGATGCCGTACGCACCGGCCGGGGCGAGCCGCCCCGAGGCGGCCAAGGCGCCGTCGCGGTCGAGCACCATGGCGACGATCACCCGACCGTCGAGGTCCACCCGCAACCGGTAGGGCGGGTCGATCACCCCGGCTCGCATCGTCGCCCCGGCCACCTCGGTCATCCCGGCCGGCATCGACGTCCCGGCCACCTCGGTCGTCGCGGCCCGCATCGAAGCCTCGGCCACCAGCGGTCTGGCCATCAGCCAGCCGGGGATGTCCATCCGCCAGGCGGCGGGAAACGCCGCCCGGAGGGTGGCCCGGTCCCCGCTGATCTTTATCCAGCTCCCCGGCTGGACGAGTGTCCGGGCGAGCCGGGACAGCGAACCCGCGTCGTAGCTGTGCAACACGTGCCGCGACCGGTGGCCGGGCAGCCCGACGTCCACCCGGAAACCGCCGGGCACCACCACCGGGGCCGGCGCACCTCGCGAAACCACCCAACCCTGCCCCCAGGCGGTCACCAGGTCCGGGATGGATGGGACGGCGCCGGCCCTGGCCTCGGTGGCGTCGGTCCCCTGTCCGGCGATGTCGGCCGTGACGGTGTTCACCCCGGGCATGACGGTCCCCCTAGCGCTCTCCTGCAACCCAATGCTTTTTGCATACTACTTGCAATAGCTAGCCACCACACGGGCTCCGGCATTGACATGCAACCGTTCGGCTGCATATTTTCGGTGCATGCCGAACTCTCTGCAGCTCACCCAGGTCCCGACCGTGACGGCCGGGATGCTGATCCGACGGCCGCCCGCCGAGGTGTTCCGAGCCTTCGCCGACCCCGCCGTCACCACCAGGTTCTGGTTCACCGACAGCACCGGTCCGTTGACCCCTGGTGCGGACGTGCGCTGGACCTGGGCCATGTTCGGCGTCGGCACCCGGGTCCTGGTCACGGAGTTCGAGCAGGACAGCCGACTGGTCTTCGATTGGGGTGACGACGACCGCACGACGGTGGAGATGCGCTTCGTCCCGGGACCGGACGACAGCACGTACGTCCGGATGACCGAGACCGGCATCACCGGCTCCGGCGACGAGGTCGTCGGCTACGTGGCCGACTCCACCGGTGGCTTCACAATGGTGCTGTGTGCCCTGAAGGCACTGCTCGAACACGACGTGGTGCTCACCGTCGTGACCGACCGGGATCCCGGAGACCTGCTCGGCTGAGCCCGGCATGGCGATAGGCTCTGCCGCTGTGCCCGTCCCGCCCGCACCCTCGCCAGACCAGGTCGTCCGCCCACCGGCACTGCGCCCCGGCGACGCGGTGATGCTGGTGTCGCCGGCTGGGCCGACCCGTCCCGAGCGGGTGGCCCGCGGGATCGAGCTGCTCACCGGCTGGGGGCTGCGGCCGGTGCCCGCACCCAACGCGTACGCCAGGCACGGCTTCCTGGCCGGCGACGACGCCGTACGCGCGGCCGACCTGAACGCGGCGTTCGCCGATCCGGAGATCCGCGGGGTGCTCTGCACCCGTGGCGGCTACGGCTCGCAGCGGGTGGTCGACGCGATCGACATGGCGGCGGTGCGCCGCGACCCGAAGGTGGTGGCCGGCTTCTCCGACATCACCGCCCTCCAGTTCGCCCTGTGGCGCGGCGCCCGGCTGGCCTCGGTGCACGGGCCCGGTGCCGCCTGGTTGGACGAGCGGACGCCGCTGGTCTCCGCCGAGTCGCTGCACGCCGCGCTGATGACCACGGAACCGGTCTCGGTGGTCCGCTCGGCGGCCGAGGAGACGGCCCGGGTGCTGGTGCCGGGGGTGGCGACCGGACCACTGATCGGCGGCAACCTGTGCCTGATCACATCGTCGCTCGGAACCCCGGACATGCCCGACCTCACCGGGGCGATCCTGCTGATCGAGGAGATCGAGGAGCCGCCGTACAAGGTCGACCGGATGCTGACCCACCTGCGCCGCGCCGGCGCGCTCACCGGTCTCGCGGGCGTGGCGGTCGGCCAGTTCACCAGGTGCGCCGACAACTGGCCGGTGAGCGTGGCGGACGTGCTGGCCGACCGGCTGGGCGATCTGGGCGTACCCGTGCTCGGCGGCCTGCCGATCGGCCACGGGCAGGGTCAGCTCAGCGTCCCGGTAGGCGTCCCCGCCACCCTGGACGCGATAACCGGAACCCTCACCACCTCCCCCGCCGTCCGCTAACACCCCACCCCACCCTCTCCCTCTCCCTCTCCCTCTCCCCCTGCGTTGATCTTGCACTTTCGGCCCCCGCATTAGGGTACAGATCGGGCAAAAAGGTGACCCCCACTGCAAGATCAACGCAAAGGGAGGGGGCGGGACCCGGGGGCGGGACGGATTCCCAGGGGGGTCACAGGGTCGGCATGGGCTCGTCCAAGGCTGACTCCGCACCGTCGATCGGTCAGCAGAGACACCGGCACGACGAGTTCAGGAGGAACCACATGCCAACCCTCTCCCGCAAGAACATGCTGGTCGGGCTGGCCGCCGCCGGGGTACTCGGCGCCGGCATCGCGGCCCCGAGCCTCGCCTTCGCCGAGGACGGCACGCCCAGTGCCACCCCGTCGACCTCCGCCTCCCCCGACGCCTCCGCCGAGGCTGGCAAGGGTGACCGGGCCGCGCGCCAGACGGCGTTTACGGAGGCGCTCGCCAAGGAACTGGGCGTCCCGACCGACAAGGTCCAGGCGGCCCTGGAAAAGGTCCGCGAGCAGCTCAAGCCGGCGGACCGGCCGGAGCGCGCCAAGCCCGACCAGGCCGACCGGCGGGCGGCCCTCGCCGAACGGCTGGCCCAGGGGGTCAAGGATGGCAAGTTGACCCAGGAGCAGGCGGACGCCATCACCGCCGCCGTCGAGGCGGGCGTGTTCCCGGCCGGCGGGCACGGCCCCGGCGGTCGCGGCGACTGGGGCCACGGCGACTGGGGCCACGGCGGTCCGCGCGGCGACAAGTAACCGGCGCCAAGCAGCCGGCGCCGCCGTGACGCCGCAACGGCGGCGCTGGCAGCGGCAAGGTCACCCAGGATCCCTGTTCCAGGGGTGTCAGGCACGCCCGGACACCCCTCGATCAGGGATCCTGGGTGACCTTGAGGCTGTCCGGTGAATCCCGGGGCACGGGTGGCGCGATATCGTCCTTTGTGGCCGGTCGACGGGTCACCATGATGGCCGGCGCGGATCAGGGGGAGATTCGATGGCGCGCATCCTGGTCGCTTCGCTGCCGTTCGTCGGCCACGTCGGTCCGCTGTCCGCGGTCGCCGGGGAACTCGCCCGACGGGGACACCGCGTGGTCGCGTACACCGGGACGAAGTACCAGCGGCGGTTCGCCGCCGCTGGCGCGCAGTGGCTGCCATGGCGCGCGGCGCCGGACTTCGACGACGCCGACCTGGCGGCCACCTTCCCCCGGATCGGTGACGGCAAGGGTGGCCGAGGGGCCATCGCCAACTCACGGTACGTGCTGTTCGGCACCGCGCCCGGCCAGGCCCAGGACATCCTCGCGGCGGCCCGGCAACAGCCGTTCGACCTGCTGGTCACCGACCAGCTCGCCTTCGGTGGGGCGGTGGCCGGGGAGAAACTCGGCATCCCGTGGGCCACGGTGGCCGTCATCCCGTTGAACACCCTCAGCCGGGACCTGCCGCCGCCCGGCATCACGGTCCGGCGGAACACCGGACCGTTGGGCCGGCTCCGGAACGCCGCCCTGCGGGGGTTGGTCCGCGCCGGGTACGCACTGGTCGTCAACCCGCAGATCAACCGGATGCGTGCCACGGTGGGCCTCGGCCGCCCGGACCGCGACGGACCGGATGGCCTGTACTCGCCGCATCTGGTCTTGGCCCAAGGCGTACCCGGCCTGGAATATCCCCGCACGGACCTGCCGCCGCACATTCACCTCGTCGGCCGGCTGGCGCCACCGACGATGCCGCCTCCGCCCGCCGACCCGGCAGCCCCGGCTCCCGCGAATCACCACGCCGAGCAGCAGCAGGCGCCGCACCCGGATCTGGGCCTGCCGGGCTGGTGGCCGGAGGTGACCGCGGCCCGAGACGCCGGCCGGGCCGTCGTTCACATCACCCAGGGCACCCTGGACGTGGATCCGACCGACCTGGTCCGCCCGGCCATCGCCGGCCTGGGCGACGGTCCGGAGCTGGTGGTCTGCACCACCGGTGGCGCCGATCCGGCCGCCCTCGGCCCGCTGCCGGCGAACGTCCGGGTGGCGCGGTTCCTGCCGCACGACCGGCTGCTGCCGCTGGTGGACGTGATGGTCACCAACGGTGGTTGGGGTGGCGTGCTGGCCGCCACGCAGGCCGGGGTCCCGCTCGTGGTGGCGGGTGATTCCCTGGACAAGCCGGAGGTGGCCCGCCGGGTCGCGTACTCCGGTGTTGGCGTCAACCTACGCACCGGCCGCCCCGCGCCGGCTGCGGTGCGTCGGGCGGTAAGCGAGGTGTTGGCCGGCCCGGCGTACCGAGAGCGGGCCGCCGAGTTGGGGGCCGCCATCGCCGCGGCGGGCGGCACGCCACGCGCTGCCGACCTGATCGAGAAGCTGCTGTCCGGCCGGCCCGCCGGCTGACTCACCGCAGACGCCTGGCGCACTCACCGTCGTGGCCGTGCCGCAGCACGCACCGCCGGTCGCCGGGCATCCGAGCGTCACAGAACACCCAGTGTCGTACGCCTTGGGCGTCCTCCTCGGACACCGTCGCCCCGCCCGGTTCCACCGGCAATGACCGGGCCGCCCAGCGGGCCAGCACCCGCGCGAACCGCACCGCGCCCGGCAGGTCCACGGCCGTGAACGGCAGGTGCACCACGTACCGCCGCATCGTCGCCGCCTCCCCTGCGTTCGATGGATGGGGTGGGCCGTCCGCGACCCCTCGCGTGGACGGCCCACCCCGGCCCCGGCACCGCAGCCTCACCCCTGTGGTACGGCACCGGAGCAGCTCGGACATGACGAAAGCCTAGCAGACCTATAAAGCCTGTAAAGACAGGAAGGGGATGCTTTACATGATCCTCGATCCGAGTGCTTACCTGAGCGCATGCCGTACGCACAGCCGCTCTGGCGCCAGATCAGGGATGATCTGCGCGCGAAGATCCGGGCTGGCATCTATCCGCCAGGGAGCAAACTGCCCTCGGTGCGACTCCTGGCCGACGAGTACGACACCAGCCACATGACGGTCCGACGAGCCCTGGACTCCATGATCGAGCTTGGCGAACTCGTCGGACGCATGGGCATCGGCGTCTTCGTGGCCGACACCTCGGAACAGGATTCGTAGGGCGGGCGATCAGTACGACTCGTCCCGGGTCCGGTCCCGCCGCTGGATGCGTGCGTCCTCGCCGGTGATCAGCGGCTGGAGCCGGGCGACGAGGTCCGGCCGGCGGTCGCCGATCCGCGAGGTCAGCCACGTCGCGTCCGCCGGATCGATCCGCAGCGTCGGGATGCCCAGTTCGTGCAGCCGGACCCGTAGTTCGAGCGCCAACTCGTCGATCCAGAGCCGGTCTTCGGACCGGTCCGCGTCGATGAGCCGCGCGAGAAGCGCCGAGATCTGCCTGTCCACCAGGCGGTCGCGCCCGGCGAACGACAGGCAGCAGCGCAGGACCGGCGTCACAAGACTGTTGTAGTCCGGCACCACCAGAAAGTGATCGGTCGCGAGACGCACCATGGCCATCGCCGCCCTCGCCGGCACGTCCCGGTCCATGGCCAGCAGGTCGAGCACCAGAGCCACGAGGCGTTCGGCCTCGCCGGAAAGCAGCGAGGACGCCGTCCGCAGACACCGCTCGTATCGATCGATCCGTCCCTCGATCGGGTCGCCCCACGGTCCGAGCAGCAGCGTCAGGAGGTCGTTGGCAGGCGACCGCAGGCCGGAGAACGCCTCCGCGAAGACGTTAACTGTTTCCGACAGGTGGTCGGTCAGCGGGTCGAGCGCGTGCTGCACGACGTCTCCGTCGATCGCGCATTCGAAGTGCGCCTTGCGGCGCAGCAACAAGGCGTCCTGCTCGTTGCTGTAGAAGATCGGGCCAGCACCGCCGTCCGGTCCGTCGTCAGCCTCCGTCCAGTAGCTCCAGCCGATGTCGATCGGTGGGACTGTCACATCGTCCCCGAGCGACAGCGACAGCGACACGTCCCGACCGGCCTCGTCCCGCAGCCGGCGCAGCACCACCAACTGCACCACGCTCACCCACTGGGGCATCGGGAGCTGCGCCCGCCACGACAGCGCCTGTGCGCTCCACGCCCGGACCACGTCGTCCCGGCCGGGATACAGCCTTCGGCCGGTGACCTCGCCGGCCACGCACAGGATCAGCAGCAACAGGTTCGCGGTGTAGGCGGCGTACCGGGCCGGCACCGGCACCTCCAGCGGCCGGTAGCCGTCGAACCGTCGGCTGCCGGCCGCGTACGGCGCGGCCCGGAACAGCCGGACCAGCAGCTCCGTCCACGCATCCCGGATCGGAACATCCAGGGTGGATGATCGCTCGACCAGGAACGCCAGCACCGGGGCCCGGCCGCTGAGCATCGCGTACGACAGCAGGGCGTGCGGCAGGTCGTCGTCGACCGGGACGCCGCCCAACGACAGGCTGGCCGCCGACTCCCGGGCCACCAGGTCGTCGACCACCAGCCAGGTCAGCCGGGCCACCAGGAACTCCCCGAAGGTGGCGTGCAGGAACTCGTACGCGGTGGGCCGGTCGCCGTCGCGGGACGCCTGCGACCGGTGCACGAAGAAGAACCGGCCCAGCACGATCTCGGCGGCCCGCAGGGGTGCCCGCTGGTCCGTGCGGGCGGCCGCCGGCACGGACCCGAACGGAAGCGTGGCCAGATCGGCCTCCAGTTCCGCCTCGGTCACCCACTGCGTGCCTCGGTTGAACATCGCGAACGCCACCACCGACAGCCGGCGCAGTTCGTCCTCCACCGCACGGTTCTGCTCCGCGACGGACAGGCCGGGCCGGTGTTTGACCACCTCTCGGCGGGCGAAGCTGCGCAGCAGCCGTTCGTACAGCTCGCCGCGTCGCAGGTCACCGGCCGGGGCCAGGTCGCCCCCGCCGGCGTCGTACAGGGCGAGCATCAGCAGCAACAGCGGCTGCTCGGCCAACTCCCGGTGCGCCAGCACGGTCGCCGGATCCAACGGCCGGACCCCGAGAACCGAAAACTGGGCCGCGTTCAGCGAATTCCAGACAGTCAGCCACCGGGCCACCCGGTCGTCGTCGAACGGCTCCAGGCGCAGCGCCACCGTTCCGGGTGGCGACTGGGCCCGGTCGGCGACGCTGGTCCGGGTGGTGACCAGGACCGCCACCGGCCGTCCCTGGGTGGCCTCCCGTTCGGCGAACCGCGCCACCCTGACCAGGTAGTCGCTCTGACTGACCCCGGTGGCCTGGAGCAGTTCGTCGAAGCCGTCCAGCAGCACCACCGGCAGCGCGTCGCCGGCCGAGCGGGCCAACGCCGGCCACTCCACCCGTTCCCCGGTCTGGATCCTGATCGCCTGCTCGATCTGTTCCTGGATGTCGGCCGCCGCCGACACGTCGCGCAACACCACCCGCACGACCATGAAGTCGGCCGGCGGCAGTCGCGCCGCGAGGATCCTGGTCAGTACGGATTTGCCGGAGCCGGGCTGACCGAGCACCAGCAGCGGGGCGCGCACCGCCCCGGGCGAGGTGAGGTAGCCGGTCAGGAAGTCCGGCAGGTCCACCCGCACCGGCCGTTGCGCCCACCACGACTCGTCGCCGGCCCGGGACCCGGGGGCCAGCTCGGCGACCCGGCACAGCGGCGGCACGTACGCCGCGCCGAGCGTCGGCAGCCGCAGCTCGGCGGGCACGTCCCCGGACGGCACGATCGGCCGGTCCAGCTCCGCCGCGTACGCCCGGTGCAGCGCCGCCCGCCGGTCGTCCGGCGCCGCGCCCGTGGAGATCTCGTCGAGGGTACGGCGCAGTTCGGCCAGCCCGGTGGTCAGCTCCCGCAGCTCGGCGCGGGTGGCCGCGTGCTCGTCCAGCCCGATCCAGAACGCCACCTCGGGAAAGTCGGTGGCCAACCGGGTCAGCAGCTCCCGGTGCCGGTCCACGGCCCGGCCCGGTACCTCGTCGCTGATGAAGTCCTCGATGGCGCGTAGCTGGTCCACGGGCATCAGCTGCCACCCCGCCAGACCGGCGAGGAACACGCTGAACCGCGCCGAGAGCGTCGAATAGTAGGGGAACAACCGGGCGCGCAGCTCCGGGTACGGCAGGTGCGGGCCGGGCACCGGGGCCGGGAGGGCGAAGAACGCCTCGACCACCGACCGGGGATCCGCCGGTCGGGCGCCCGCCAGCGTCAACTGCTCGATCTTCTCGGGTCCCGGATCGGCCGGCAGCTCCACCTCGGCGAGCGCCTCGAAGTACGCGGTCACCGCGATCACGGCGTGCGCCGCCTCCAGCCGGCGCGTCCGGTCGTACCGGGACAGGCCGGACCGACGCTCGGAGACCGCGCGGACGAGATCGTGGCCGAGCCGGACGAACTCGGCTTTGGCGTCGAAGAGGCCGAGCAGCGCCGGGACCGGCACCGACCCGGCCAGCAGCACTCCCCCGGTCAGCCTGTCGAACGTCTCGACGAACCGGTTTTTCTGTCCACCGAGGAGGCGCACCGCGTCGGCGTAACTGAGGGCGTCTGACACGTCGCTCAGCATGCCGCCCACCCGCAAGCCCCGCCCGTCGCGACGCGCCGTCGGATCCAGCGCGACGCGAGCGGGTTTCGGCGCTACGGTGACGGGCGCAGTGTCGCGCCGGCCGGGGAGTGCCACAGTGGACAGGTTCGCCGATTTCTGGTTCGACCCGAGTTGCCCGTACACCTGGGTCACCTCGCGTTGGCTGATCGAGGCGCAGGCGGTGCGGCCGTTCGAGATCCGCTGGCACGTGATGAGCCTGTCCGTGCTCAACGAGGACCGCGACGACGAATCCGAGGGCGACCCGGAAGGCTGGCTGTGGGGGCCGGTGCGGGTGTGCGCGGCGGTGCGGCACCGGTACGGCACGGCGGCGCTGGGCCGGTTCTACTCCGCGTACGGCACCCGGGTTCATCAGCGCGGCGAGTGGGCTGGGTTCGACGTGGCGCTGGCCGACGCCGGCCTGGATGCGGAGCTGGCCGAGGCCGCCGAAACGATCGAGTACGACGAGGCGGTGCGCACCTCGCACGCCGATGGCATCCGGCTGGTGGGCCGGCACGTCGGCACCCCGATCATCGCGGCCGACGGCCCCGGGGACGAGCGGGTGGCGTTCTTCGGGCCGGTCATCTCGCGGGTACCGCGCGGCGAAATGGCCGGTCGGCTGTGGGACGGCGCGTTGCTGGTCGCCGGCACACCGGGGTTCCACGAGTTGAAGGGCCGGCCACCGGCCGACCCGCACCTCGGTTAGAGAGACAGGTAGCGCTTCCGCTCGTACGGCGTGACCTCGCGCCGGTACTCCTCCCACTCGGTGCGCTTGTTGCGCAGGAAGTAGTCGAAGACGTGTTCGCCGAGGACCTCGGCGACGAGTTCGGAACCGGCCATCACGTCGATCGCCTCGGCGAGGTTCTCCGGCAGCGCCTCGTACCCCATGGCCCGCCGTTCGGCGTTGGACAGCGACCACACGTCGTCCTCGGCGCCGGGTGGCAGCTCGTACCCCTCCTCGATGCCCTTGAGGCCGGCGCCGAGCAGCACCGCGAAGGCGAGGTACGGGTTGGTCGCCGAGTCGACCGAACGCACCTCGACCCGCGCGGACGTCGGCTTGCCGTACGCCGGCACCCGGACCAGGGCCGATCGGTTCAGGTGCCCCCAGCACACGTACGCCGGCGACTCGGTGATCCGGTCCGGCAGGGTGAGCGGGAACAGCCGCTTGTACGAGTTGACCCACTGGTTGGTGACCGCCGTGTACTCCCGGGCGTGCCGCAGCAGTCCGGCGATGAAGGCGCGGGCGACCTTGGACAGCTTCATCGGGTCACCGGCGTCGTGGAACGCGTTGCGTTCGCCCTCGAACAGCGACAGGTGGGTGTGCATCCCGTTGCCCGGCTGGTCGGTGAACGGCTTGGGCATGAAGCTGGCCCGTACCCCGTGGGAGAGCGCGACCTCCTTGACCACGTGCCGGAAGGTCATGATGTTGTCGGCGGTGGCGAGGGCGTCGGCGTACCGCAGGTCGATCTCCTGCTGGCCGGGCGCCACCTCGTGGTGGCTGAACTCCACCGAGATGCCGATCCGCTCCAGCGCGAGCACCGCCTGCCGCCGGAAGTCGCGGGCCACCGCGTGCGTCGTGTGCTCGAAGTAGCCCCCGTCGTCCACGGGCACCGGCACCGAGCCGTCGTTCGGGCCCTCCTCCAGCAGGAAGAACTCGATCTCCGGGTGGGTGTAGAAGGTGAAACCCTTCTCGGCGGCCCGGGACAGCGCCCGACGCAGCACGTGTCGCGGGTCGGCCCAGGACGGCGTGCGGTCCGGCATCAGGATGTCGCAGAACATCCGGGCGCTCTCGCCGCTGGCACCGCCCTCGAACGGGAAGACCTGGAAGGTGGTCGGGTCCGGCATGGCGATCATGTCCGACTCGAAGACCCGGGCGAACCCCTCGATGGCCGAGCCGTCGAAGCCGATCCCCTCGTCGAACGCCGCCTCCAGCTCGGCGGGCGCCACGGAGACGCTCTTCAGCGTGCCGAGGACGTCGGTGAACCACAACCGGACGAACCGGATGTCCCGCTCCTCCAGCGTGCGGAGCACGAACTCCTGCTGACGGTCCACCATCCACCCCTCGTACGCGCCGATGCCGCCGACCGGACCTGGCGGCAAGTCTGCACCCTTCCGATTTCCCAGACGTTACGCCACTGGCGGCGCCACCGGACGGCTGGTGGGTGACCACGGGCGACGTCGCGGACGCTGCGGCAAGATGGGGGCATGCCCACGCTGCGTCTCGCTCTCGCCCAGGTCAACCCCACGGTCGGCGACCTCGCCGGCAACGCCGCCGTCGTCCGACGCTCCGCCCGGGCAGCCGCGGACGCCGGCGCCCACCTGGTCGCCTTCCCGGAACTCGCGCTCACCGGATATCCGGTGGAGGACCTCGTGTTCCGAGCCTCCTTCGTGAAGGCGTCCCGGCACGCGCTGCGCGCGCTCGCCGGGGACCTGGCCGCCGACGGCCTGGGTGAGCTGCCGGTTGTGGTCGGCTACCTGGACTCGGACGGACCACCGTCGTTCAGCGCCGAGGCCCAGCCGGACCGGGGTCCGCGTAACGCCCTGGCCGTCCTGCACGGCGGCCGGGTCGCCGCCACCTACTTCAAGCACCACCTGCCCAACTACGGCGTCTTCGACGAGGACCGCTACTTCGCCCCCGGGGACACGCTGACCGTGGTGCGGCTCGGTGGGGTGGACGTGGCCCTGACCATCTGCGAGGACCTGTGGCAGGCCGGTGGGCCGTTCGCGGTCGCCCGCCGGGCGGGCGTCGGCCTGGTCGTCAGCATCAACGCCTCGCCGTACGAGCTGAACAAGGACGACGTCCGGCTGCCGCTGGTCCGCCGCCGGGCCGCCGAGGCGAACGCCGCCATCGCGTACGTCAACATGGTCGGTGGCCAGGACGAGCTGGTGTTCGAGGGCGACTCCATGATCGTGTCGGCGGACGGCACGCTGCTGACCCGGGGGCCCCAGTTCGTCGAGCACCTGCTCGTACACGATGTGGAACTGCCGGCGGCGGACCCGGACCGGCCGGCGGCCGATCCGGGCGAGGAGACCGCGCCCGACGGCATGCGGGTGGTCCGGGTCCCGATCACCGAGACGGCTCCGGGGCCGGCCGGCCCGGCCGCCGTCGGCGGGACCGTCGAGCCGGTCGACCAGGAGGCCGAGGTGTGGCGGGCGCTCACGCTGGGGTTGCGGGACTACGTCGACAAGAACCGGTTCCCTTCGGTGATCCTCGGCCTGTCCGGCGGGATCGACTCCGCGCTGGTGGCCGCGCTGGCCGTGGACGCGCTCGGCCCGGATCGGGTGGTGGCGGTGGCGATGCCCAGCCAGCACTCCTCGGAACACTCCAAATCCGACGCCGCCGACCTGGCCAAGCGCACCGGACTGGACTTCCGTACCGAACCGATCCAGCCGATGGTGGACACCTTCCTGGCCAACATGTCGCTGTCCGGCGTGGCGGTGGAGAACCTCCAGGCCCGGGTCCGTGGCGTGATCTTGATGGCGCTGTCGAACCAGGAGGGGCATCTGGTCCTCACCACCGGCAACAAGACCGAACTGGCCGTCGGCTACTCGACCCTGTACGGCGACTCGGTCGGCGGCTTCAACCCCATCAAGGACGTCTGGAAGTCGTTGGTGTGGAAGCTCGCCCGGTGGCGCAACGAGGACGCCGCCCGGCGCGGCGAGACGCCGCCCATCCCGGAGAACTCGATAAGCAAGCCGCCGAGCGCGGAGCTGAGCCCGGGGCAACTCGACACCGACACCCTCCCCGACTACACGGTGCTCGACCAGATCCTGGTCGGCTACGTCGACGGCGACTCCGGCCGGGAGGACCTGATCGCCGCCGGACACGACCCCGAGGTGGTCGACCGGGTCCTGCGGATGGTGGACACCGCCGAGTACAAGCGCCGGCAGTCCGCCCCCGGCACGAAGATCTCCATCAAGGCGTTCGGCCGGGACCGGCGGCTGCCGATCACCAACAGGTGGCGCGAACACGGCGTGTGAACGAGGGTGTGACAACCTCCACTGCGCTCTGCCCGGGCCCGTCCATCCGGTGCGACGATCGGCGGAGAGAGCCCGCGCCGTTGGCGCGGGCTCGGCACCCGGGGACCGCGCACGCGGCCTCGAGGAGAGGAGACAGCGATGGTGGAATCCACCCCGACCGAGGTGACCGCCCTGTACGGCGGACCTGCCACCCGACGGGTCCGCACCCGCGACCTGCTCGCCGCGAAGGAGCGCGGCGAGCGGTGGCCGATGCTCACCGCGTACGACCAGTACACCGCGACGATCTTCGACCAGGCCGGCATTCCGGTGCTGCTGGTGGGGGACTCGGCCGCCAACAACGTGTTCGGTTACGAGACCACGCTGCCGGTGACCGTTGACGAGTTGCTGCCCCTGGTCCGGGCGGTGGTCCGGGCGACCCGGCACACGCTTGTCGTCGGCGACCTGCCGTTCGGCTCGTACGAGGAGGGTCCGGCGCAGGCACTACGGACGGCCGTACGGTTCATGAAGGAGGGCGGCTGCCACGCCGTCAAGCTGGAGGGTGGCCGGCGCTGCGCGGAGCAGATCGCCGCGATCACCGGCGCCGGGATTCCGGTGATGGCGCACATCGGGTTCACCCCGCAGAGTGAGCACGCGCTCGGCGGCTACCGGGTGCAGGGTCGGGGCGACGCCGCCGAGGACGTGCTGGCGGACGCCCGGGCGGTGGCCGAGGCCGGAGCGTTCTCGGTGGTGCTGGAGATGGTGCCGGGCGAGGTGGCCAAGCGGATCACCGCCGACCTGCCGATGCCCACCATCGGCATCGGTGCCGGTCCGGACACCGACGCCCAGGTGCTCGTCTGGCAGGACATGGCCGGCCTGCGGGCCGGCAAGGCGCCACGCTTCGTGAAACGGTACGCCGACCTGGCCGGTGTGCTGTCCGACGCGACGAAACAGTTCGCCGAGGAGGTGCGGGGCGGGTCCTTCCCGGCCGCCGAGCACACGTTCTGATCACTCCACCGTCAGGGAAGGGCGGCACCGTCGAGGAAGGGCGGCACCGTCGAGGAAGGGCGGCCGAGCTGATCGGTTGCCGGGGCACGCGGGCAACCGCGTGGCCCGGCGACCCGCGCCTCCTGGCATGATCCCGACGGGCGGAAGAGCCTCAGTCTGGCCAGCCTCGTCGTCACGCTTACCGCACTGACCGCCTGTGGGCTGGCTGGCGACCACCGCTACCGGCAGGCTCCCCGCGCGGTGGAACCGACGGTCGCCGCGGGCTCGGGCTTCGCCGCCGAGGTGGTGAAGCGGGGGCATCAAGCCCAGCCCGACAATCCCACAACACGCAGACTCAACCTCGGACCCAGCCAGGATTCCGAGCGGCGGCTGCCGTACTGGTGACGCCCTGCCGCGCCGGTTATGCCCCTTGGCGCGGATGCCGCCACGCCATCCTTGACTCACAGTGATCATGTCGTACCTGTGTGCGAATCTGCGGTCATGCGGGAGGCGCTGGCAGCGGTGGGCGAGGCGGTCGACGACTGCCTCGACCGACGGGTCTGGTCACTGACCGGCGCCGAGCTGACGGCCGCCATCGACGCCGCCTCGGTGGTGCAACGCAAGGTGGCCGCCCTGATGCTGCTCCTGGTGCGCCAGGCCCACGGCATCGACCTGCCGCGGGAGCAGGGCGCCACCTCCACCACCGGATGGCTGCGCCACCGGCTCCGGATCACCGGCCTCACGGCCCGGCAACTCGTCGACGACGCCGAACGTCTCGACACCGCACCGGTCGCCCTGGCCGACGCCGTCACCTCCGGCGCCGTGTCGGTCGACCAGGCACGGGTGATCACCTCGACCGTGGCCACCGTAGACCGGGAAGCCGGCACCGCCGCGGCTGACAAGGCCCTCGGGATGATGCTGAGCTGGGCCGGCGAGTTCGACAAACACCAACTCGGCAGACTGGCCGCCCGGATCCTGGAGCACGTCGCACCCCAGATAGCCGAGGACGTGCAACGGCGGGCCCTCGACGCCGAGGACAAGCGTCACCAACGCGACCGCTATCTCGCGCTGTCACCTGTTGGCGACGGCCGCCTCCGACTACGCGGCCTGCTCGACCGCGAAACCGCTGCCATGCTGCGCACGGTCCTGGACCCGCTGACCAGGCCGCACGGCACCGCCGACACCCGCGACCCCGGGCAACGCCGCCACGACGCCCTCACCGACCTGTGCCGACTCGCGCTGAGCTGCGACCAGCTACCCGACAGCGGCGGCGAGGCGACACAGCTGGTCGTCACCACCACCTTCGACCCACTCGCCCAGCGACTCGGCACCGGCACCCTGGACACCGGCATCGACATCAGCCCGGCTGCGGTACGCCGCCTCGGCTGCCAGGCACAGATCCTGCCAGCGGTGCTCGGCGGCGACGGCCAACCCCTCGACCTCGGCCGCCAACGCCGCCTGTTCACCGGCCCGATCCGCCGCGCCCTCGTCCTGCGCGACGGCGGATGTGCCTTCCCGGGCTGCGACCGACCACCACGATGGTGCGCCGGCCACCACATCGTCCACTGGGCCGACGGCGGCCCCACCACCCTCGACAACGGCGTCCTGCTCTGCGGACACCACCACCGCGCCGTCCACCACGACGGCTGGGAAGTCCGGTCGGTCCCCGGCGGTCACCCCGAATTCATCCCGCCGCCCTGGGTGGACCCACAACAACGCCCGCTGCGAAACAACTACCACCGACGATGCTGAGGTCGCTGCCGGACGGCCACGCCCGCCATCCGGCACGTACCGGGCCGATGCGACACTGGATCATGCCCGTGACCAACCCATGGCTGGCCGGTCCCGCGCCACGCGAGCGGCTCGATCGCGCCCGGTTGACCGAGCGGATCCTCAACCTCCTGTCGTCGCAGAACATGTGCGTTCTGGCCACCACCGGTCCGGACGGTCCGCTGGCAACCCCGGTGCGCTACTTCCACCTCGACTTCGCCGTCCTGTTCACCGCAGCCGCCGAGTCACCGAAGATGCGCAACATCGCGGCCGACCCGCGCGTCTCGATCGGTGTGTTCGCTCCGCTGGTCGGCCAGGCGAGCAGTCGAGGCGCGCAGATCTTCGGTCGGGCGCGGGTGCTGCTGCCGGGTGAGCCCTCGTTCGGCCGCTACTGGCCCGCTGTCCGCTGGCAGTCGGATCATGTCGAACGGTCCCGTCCATTGGACGAACCGCCATCTGGTCCGCTCGTCGTTGTCGAGGCCGACCGGATCGTCTACACCGAGCACTGGCTGCGCCGCGAGGGCTACGCCCCGCGCCAGTTCTGGCGACGCGATGGCCCACCTACCGGCGCGGTGCTGCCGGGCGACCAGCCCGAGACTTCATGACCGCGATGACAGCGATCACCATGACTCCGGTCGTCGCGCGATGGGCCGAGGACTGCCCGTTCTGGGCTGTGGAACAGCCCGAGTTCTACCTGCCGGTGTCCCGCCGGCTGACATCGGCACAGATCGGAGCCGTGGTGTGGGCACTGGTCGGTCACGACGCCGACGCCGACGCCGACGCCGACGCCGACGCCGACGCCGACCAGTCTGCCGGCAGCGCCGAGGCCACCGCCCCGACCCACACCACCGGCCCGACCGCCGCCACCAGCGCGACCGAGGTGATCGAGGGCTTCCTGACCAGCTCCGAGGGGCCTTACCCGAGCGGCGGCCTCCGCGTGTCGGCGGGAGATGTCGTCGTCGAGCCGGGCTGCTGCGTCGGCCTTGACGAGTGGCGTGACTGGTCGACGGTCCTCGACGGCGCCGACATCTACCTCGGCCACAGTCCGGACGTCCTGCTCGAACGGCGAGACGCGGTGTTCCGGCTCTGGCGGGACAAGGACCAGCTCCGTCCGGGCGAGGTGCCCGGCCCGACCGACCAGCACATCGATATCCGCCGCGAGACCCTCCCCGCGTTGCTCCGTGGCGTACACCAGGATCTGACCGGCTTCCTCGCGGGGCTCGAACGGTGGGCGGGAGACGTCGTACCCGGCCTGACCGAGCCGTTGGTGGCAACCGTCGACCGACGGTTGGCCATCACGCCGCCCGTGCTGCCAGACCGCTGACCGGGTCCGGCTCAGCCGCCAGACGGCGCGATGACGGTGGTGGCCAGTTGGGCGGCGAGCAGGGCCGGCGCCTCGGCGAGCGACGGGCCGTACCAGGTGAGGTGCCGGCCGGAGACCAGCGCGCACGGGATGCCGGGGAACGCCTCCGGGCCGTCCTCGGCGGTGAAGAGGTACGGCTCGTCGGGCAGCACCACCAGGTCGGGCCGGCGGGCCGCCAGTTCGGCCAGCGGCGGCCGGGGATACCGCTCGGCGGCGTCGGCGTAGCAGTTGCGCACGCCGAGCCGGGTCAGCAGGTCGCCGGCGAACGTCGCCGAGCCGAGCACCACCCACGGCCGCCGCCACACCGGGACGACCGCCCGCCGCACGCCAGGCGACGCGCAGCCCGACGATCCCGAGGCCGCCGGCAACCCAGCCCACGCGGTACGGGCGGCGGCCAGCCACGGCGGCTCGGTCACCCCCAGCCGGTCCAGCATCCGGGCCAACGACACCAGCGCGTCGTCGAGCGTGCGCGGGAACGTCACCCAGACCGGCACCCCGGCGGCACGGAGTGCCGCGACGTCCTCGCGCCGGTTCTCCTCCGCGTTGGCCAGCACCAGATCCGGTACGGCGGCGAGCACTCGTCCCAGGTCCGGGTACTTCGTGCCGCCCACCCGCGGCACCGCCAGGTCGGCCGGATGGGTGCAGTAGTCGGTCACGCCGACCAGCAGTTCCGCAGTGGTGGCGGCGACCGCCTCGGTGAGTGACGGCACCAGTGACACCACTCGCCGCGGCGGCCCGGCGAGCACCACCTCCGTGCCCAGATCGTCCCTCAGAGGTCGGTCACCCGGATCCCGGCGTGCGCCTTGTACCGCTTGTTGATCGCGATCAGATTGGCCGTGAACGCCTCCACCTGGTGGGCGTTGCGCAGCCGGCCAGCGTAGATCCCCCGCATACCGGGGATCCGCTCAGCCAGGGCCGCGACGATCCCGGCGGCCTCCCGATCCTCGGTGCAGATCAGCACGTCCAGGTCGATCCGGTCCAGCTCCGGATCGGCCAGCAGCGGCGCGCTGACGTGGTTGAACGCCGCGCAGATCCGCGACTCGGGCAGCAGCGCGGCGGCCTGCTGCACGGCGCTGCCCTCCGGGACCCGCAGCGGGTACGGCCCCTGCTTGTCGAAGCCGAGCGGGTTGACGCAGTCCACCACAAGCTTGCCGGCGAGCGGTTCGCGCAACGCCGCCACGGTGTCGGCGTGACCGTCCCACGGAACCGCGATGATCACCACATCGGAGCGCCGGGCCGTCTCCACGTTGTCGGCGCCTGTCACCTCCGCGCCGGCGGCCACGCCGGGCAGCGCGGCGATGTCGCGCGCCGACTGCTCGGCGCGTTCGGCCGACCGGGATCCGATAAGCACCTGCTGCCCCGCCCGGGCGAACCGGTACGCCAGCCCTCGCCCCTGGTCACCGGTGCCTCCGATGATGCCCACGGTCAGCCCGGAGACGTCCGGAAGCGTGCTCGCGTCGTATGCCATGCCCGCCATCCTCGCAAACCCCGGGCCCGGCCGACCGCTCGGGACGCGGAAGCATGACCGCGGTCGATGACCGTCATGCCTTGGCGAAGCGCACCCGGCGCTTGTCCGGATCGGCGGTGACCAGCCGCACGGTGACCCGCTCACCGAGCGGCAGCTCGCCGGTGCACCGGGCGCGCACCGGCGGTTCGTCGAGCGCCACGGTGCCGCCGGGCGGCCGGTCACCGGTGCCGCCGGTCACGTCGAGCACGGCGGCTTCGAAGGTGTCACCCACCCGCTCGCGCAGCAGCACAGCCTCGGCCAGCTCGATGGCGCCCCGCCCGGCGGCCGAGGCGACCCGGTCGGTTCCGGCCATCACCGCGGGCAGCCGGGGCAGCGCCGATCGGACATGCTCGGGCACCTCCCCGCCGGCGTGCAGGGCGAGGCAGACCTCGGTGGCGTAGCGGTCCGCGAGCCGCCGGAGCGGGGCGGTGACATGGGCGTACGTAGCCGCGACGCCACCGTGCCGGGCGATGCTCGGCTGGTCGCCGTCGAACGCGGTGTAACCGGCCCCGCGCATCAGCTCCGCGGCCTGGTCGAGAAGCGCGGCGGCTCTCGGTTGGGCGGGGTCGATGGTGGCCAACAGGCGGCCGACCGACAGTTCGGCCGGCCAGTCGATGCCCAGCCCGCCAGCGGCGACCCGCAGCCGCCGCACCGCCGCCGGATCGGGATCCGGCATCGTCCGCAGCAGCCCGATCCGCCCCGCGAGCATGATGTCGCCGGCCGCCATGCCGGTGAGCAGCGAGATCTGGGCGTTGTAGTCCTCCATCGGCACGGGCGCGCGGAGCACCAGGCGCCATCCGTCCCCGTCCGGCTCGACGTCCTGCTCGGGCAGCGGCAGGTTGACCGCCCCTCGGTCGAGACCGCGGTCGAGCAGCAGCTTGCCGAGTTCGGGAAGCAACGCGATCGGTTCGGGGAGCCGCCCGGCGTCCGCGGCGGCCTGCGCCCCGACGTAGTCGAGTTTGGCCCGGCTGCGTACCAGGGCCCGTTCCAGGTCGACGGCGACCACGGCACCGTCGCTGGCCAGGTCGATGGTCCAGACCACCGCGGCACGGTCGACGTCTGGCAGCAGACTGGCGGAACCCTCGCTGAGCGTCTCGGGATGCAGTGGGATCTTGCCATCGGGCAGGTAGATCGTCTGCCCACGCCGCCAGGTTTCCGCCGCCAACGGCCCGTCGGGCGGTACGTGAGCCGCCACGTCGGCGATGGCGTACCGCACCCGGTAGCCACCTCCGGTCCGCCTCGCCAGGAACATCGCCTGGTCAAGATCGGTGGAGGTGGCGGGATCGATTGTGACAAAGGAGATCTCGGTGCGGTCGGTGTCCGGCCGTGGCGGACGAGCCGCCACCTCGTCGGCCTCGCGCTGCGCCGCGAGCGGGAACCGCGTGGGCAGTTCCAGCTCGCGACGCAGCGCACCGAAATCGATGCGGGGTGCCACTACCCGTCGGATCACCACGGGCCATTCCTACCAGCGCGGGCACCATTCCGCGTCGTACGTACCGGGGAGTCCCCGCAGCGGTGCGGTCAACCCCGCATGGTCCGCCGAGCCGGCGCCCGGCGGGCGGCCATCTTCCTGGTCGCCGCGCCACGGCTGGTCGCGGTCCGGGTGCCCACCCGTTTGGTGGCCATGCCGGTGCCGCTTCGGCGGGCGGCGGTGACGGCGCCGCTCGCCCGCTTGGCCGGCGCCTTCTTGCCGGTGGTGGCCTTGCGCATGCTCGGCCGAGTAGATCCCGCGTTGCGGGCGGTGGTGGCCTTCTTCGCCGGTGCCTTCTTGGCGGTGCTCTTTCGCGCCGCCGTCGTCCTCTTGGCCCCGGTCCGCTTGGCCGCCGTCGACTTCCTGGCCGCCGTCGACTTCCTGGCCGCCGTCGACTTCCTGGCCGCCGTCGACTTCTTGGCCGCCGTCGACTTCTTGGCCGCCGTCGACTTCTTGGCCGCCGCTGACGTCCGCTTGGTAGTGGTCGACTTCCTGGCCGCCGTGGTCTTCCTGGCGGCGGTCTTCCTGGCCGCGGCGCCGGTCCGCTTGGCCGCGGACGTGGCCTTGCGGGCCGTGGTCCGCTTCGCTGCGGGGGCCTTCTTGGCCCCGGTCCGCTTGGCGGTGGTGGTCTTCCTGGCTCCCGTGGTCTTCCGGGCGGCGGCCGTCTTCTTGGCACCCGTCGCCTTGCGGGCCGTGGTCTTCTTCGCCGCGGCGGACTTCTTCGCCGCCGTGGTCCGCTTAGCGGGAGCCTTCTTCGCGGTCGACTTCTTCGCCGCCGTGGTCTTCCTTGCCGTGGTCTTCTTGGCCGTGGTCTTCTTGGCCGTGGTCTTCCTGGCCGCCGTGGTCCGCTTCGCCGCGGTCGACTTCTTCGCGGCCGTCCTCTTGGCTGGGGCCTTCTTCGCCGCCGTCTTCCTGGCGGCGGTCTTCTTGGCCGCCGTCTTCTTGGCCGCCGAGCCGCGGCCGGTGGTGGCCTTGGTGGCGCCCGTGGACTTTCTGGTGGCGGCGCGCTTCGTCGCCGGCCGGGTGGTGGCCCGTGCTGCTTCGGCCATCTGAGTTCCTCCTCGGGAACGTGCTCCCCCGGTGCCTCCCCGTCGAGGCGCCGGAGTCTCTTCGACGCGGACCCTTGCCGCGTCGACCTATCTCTCCTCCCCGGCCCAGCGGGCGTCCTCCGCGTCCCACGCCTCGTTCCGGTCCCGCACCTGCTCCAACGCGTTCTCCGCGTCCGAGGAACTGGTGTATGGGCCCAGGACGTACCTGGCGGGACACACGTCGGCGTCGGTTTCGACCCGGTGGTGGCGCGTGCACCAGAAGTACCGCGCACCACGTCCGCTGTCGCTCATGGCAATCACTGTGCACCGTACGGCGCCCGCGCGCCACCGATTCGCACAAAAAACGCGATGTTCTCCACAATAGACCCGGCCTCATTTTCGCAGGTCAGGAATCCGCAAATGGATCCTCCGACGTCGAATTCCGTGCGTACAAAGGGATTTCGGCGTGGACCCGACCGCCGCTGGCGGGCGACCACCGATTTCGCCAGGTACGGTCACCGGGTGGCGATTCCGGAATACATCAGGTGGCTGCGCAAGCAGGTCGGGACGGACCTGCTCTGGCTACCGAGCGTCAGCGCCGTCGTGCTGAACGACGCCGGTGCGGTGCTGCTCGGCAAGCGGTCCGACGACGGCCGATGGTCGGTGATCAGCGGCTTCGTGGAGCCGGACGAGCAACCCGCGGCGGCCGTGGTCCGCGAGGTCGAGGAGGAGACCGGCGTCATCGTCACCCCGGAGCGAATCACAAGCGTCTGGGCCCATCCACACGTCTACCCCAACGGTGACCGGTGCCAGTACCTCAACATCGGCTTCCGGTGCCGCCCGGTGAGGGGCGAGGCGCGGGTCAACGACGACGAGTCGACCGAGGTCCGGTGGTTCTCGCCGGACGACCTGCCACCGCTGGACGAGCACGCCACCCTGACCATCGAGCGGGCCCGGGCCGACGTACCGGAAACCTGGTTCGTCCCCCCGGCCTGAGCCGGCCCCGGGCCGTTGACGCAGGCCCTACCATGCCGGATACCGGCACCGAGGAGTGGCGATGAGCACTGTCAGCGTTCAGTTCACCGGCGGGCCGGCCGGCGGCCCCCGGGACCTTCCGGCAGACCCGGACGGCCGGCCACCGGCGCGTTGGGTGGTGCGCGGTCACGACGTACCCGGCGACCACTTGTACGAACGGGTTGGTCCGGACGCGGGTGGGTGGACGATGCGGTTCGTCCGGACCGACCCGATGGGCATGACGCAGTAACGGCGCCCGCGCGGCGAGCCATCCGACGCCGGCGCCGCGATGGGCAATGAGAGGTACGCGAGCCGGGGACCGTGCCCAACGACGCCCGGCCGGAGCGTGCCCAACGACGCCCGGCCGGACCGGGCACGACGCCCGGCCGGAGCGTGCACAACGCCCGGGCCGCGGGTGCGCCGGACGTCCGTACCATCCGGGACGTGATGGATCCGGCGGTGACCGCGGTGGACCGCAGGCTGCGACGGGCCCGGGTGGCGACGCTGGCCGTGCTGGCATCCGGGGTGTGGGCCAGCGTGCTGCTACCCGGCATGGGGCTGGCCCGGGAAACCGACGGACGGTGGGTCGCGCTCGGCGCGGCGGGCCTCGTCGCGTTCGTCACCGCCCAGGCGGCGGCCCTGTACGCGGCGGTGACGCCCTGGCTGGCCGACCGGGCCCGGCTGTGGTGCCAGCTCGGCTTCGCGGTCGCGGCGGTCCTCAGCGTCCCGCTGCTCGCGCCCGTCGGGGACGGAGCCTGGCCCACCTGGGCCTGGGTTGGCGCGTCGATCGTCGGCACGGCGCCGCTGCTCGGCCCGCTCCGGGTGGCGCTGCCCACGATGGCGGTGACCGTGGCGGTCGCCCTGGCGCTCGCCCGCTGGACCAGCGGCGACCCGGGCCATTACCTGACAGTCACCGGTGGGGTGGGCGCCGGCATCGCGGCGGTGAACTGGTTGCAGGTCTGGTTCTGGGACCTGCTGGTGCGGGCCTGGCAGGGGCAGGACGCGCGGGGCCGGTTGGCCGCCGCCGAGGAACGGTTGCGGTTCGCCCGGGACGTGCACGATCTGCTCGGACACGACCTCACGGTGATCGCGCTGAAGGCGGAACTCGCGGCCCGGCTGGCGCCGGTGGACGCCGCCCGCGCCGCCCGCGAGGCCACCGAGGCGCAGCGGCTGGCGGCCGGCGCGCTCGCCGACGTGCGGCGGGCCGTGCACGGCTACCGGGCCGTCGACCTGACCGACCAGCTGGAAGTCGTGGGGCGGCTGTTGCGCTCGTCCGGGGTACGGTGCACGGTGGTCCCCCCGACGGGTGAGTTGCCAGCGGAGGTGGCGACCCAGCTCGCGACGGTGCTGCGCGAGGCGAGCACCAACGTGCTGCGGCACAGCCGGGCCGGCTGGTGCCGGATCGAGGTTAGCGAGAATGACGGCATGGCGACGATGACCGTGACCAACGACGGCGCCACCGGCCGCGCGCCGGACCGGCACAGCCACGGCCTGGCCGGGCTCGCCGACCGGCTGTCAGCGACCGGTGGCAGCCTGCGGACCAGCACCGACGAGGGCGTGTTCACCCTCGTGGCGACGGTGCCCGGCACGCCGTGATCCGGGTCCTGCTCGCCGACGACGAGGAGTTGATCCGGGTCGCGCTCGCGACCCTGCTGGACCTGGAGCCGGACCTCGATGTGGTGGCGCAGGCGGCCGACGGTGACGCCGCCGTGCGGGCCGCGCTGGACCACCGCCCGGACGTGGCGGTGGTCGACCTGGAGATGCCGCGCCGCACCGGCTTCGAGGTGACCGCCGACCTGGTCCGGGCGTTGCCGTCCTGTGCGGTGGTCATCCTGACCGGCCACGGCCGGCCGGCGCACCTGCCGCAGGCGCTGGCCGCGGGGGCCCGCGGTTTCGTGCCGAAGGGTTCCCCGGGTGGCACCCTCGCGGACGTTATCCGGCGGGTACACGCCGGCGGCCGGTACGTCGACCCGGCGCTGGCCGCGGACGCGCTGACCATTCCGCCGTGTCCGCTCACCCCGCGGGAGCTGGAGACGTTACGGCTCGCCGAGTACGGCACCCCGGTCGCGGTGATCGCCCGCCGGGTGCACCTGTCCAGCGGTACGGTGCGCAACTATCTCGCGACGGCGGTGCAGAAGCTCGGTGTGGCCAGCCGGACCGAGGCGGTGCGGGTAGCCCGGGAACACGGCTGGCTGTAACCCGTCGCCGCCGGGCTTCGTGCCGCCTGAAGCCGTTCCGTGGCCGATTGCGGGCGGAGCGCGGGGATCTTGGTTGGTTGCGGGTAATTGGGAGATCTTGCGGATCGTCACAAAGCCGCACTGGTGATCATCTGGGGCCGCCCTCCCGGGTAACCAGGCGATGCGCGCGGCCGAGCACCGGTCCGGCAGCACACCTCAACCATCGAAAGAACGGGGCAGAACCATGACCGCGATGTCCTATGAGGACAGTAAGCAACCACAGACCACCCACGCCGGCCAGGTCAGTGGAACCAACACGATGGCGATCCTGTCGCTGGTCTTCGCCTTCGTCTTCTCCCCGCTGGGGATCGTCTTCGGTCACATCGCCAAGAACCAGATCGCGCGTACCGGCCAGGACGGCGCCGGCCTGGCCAAGGCCGGGCTGATCCTCGGCTACGTCTTCACCGCCCTGGGCATCGCGTGGATGGTGTTCGTCTTCGTCCTGGCCGCGAACGCCCCCACAACGGCCGGCTGACCGGGCCACCACCCCTCACCCTGACGATCTTCAGTCGTTAGGGTGAGGGGTGTGACGGCGAGCCTGGCGGTGTTCTTCCTCGGCGGGACGATCGGCATGGCCGGCCACCGGGACGGCGTGGTGCAGCGACTCGGCGGAGACGCCCTACTCGCGGCCGTCCCCCAACTCGCCGGCCTGGACGCCACGATCCGGGCCCACGACTTCCGCGCCATGCCCAGCGCCTGCCTCACCTTCGACGACATCCTGGCCCTCGTGGCCGCCGCCGAGGACGCGGTCGCCGAGGGCGCCACCGGCATCATCGTGGTGCAAGGCACCGACACGATCGAGGAAACCGCGTTCGGAATCGACCTCGTGTGGCCGCACGAGCCGCCAATGGTAGTTACCGGTGCGATGCGCAACCCCACGTTGCCCGGGGCGGACGGCCCCGCCAATCTGCTCGCCGCCGCCCAGGTGGCCGGCGACCCGCAGTTCGCCGGGCTCGGCTGCCTGGTGGTGCTCAACGACCAGGTGCACGCCGCCCAGCGGGTCCGCAAGACACACAGCGCCAGCCCGGCGGCCTTCACGTCGCCCGACACCGGTCCACTGGGTCACCTCGTCGAAGGCGTACCGATGCTGCTGGCCCGGCCATCGGGCCGGACGTGCGTGCCACGCCCGGCCAGCACCGCCGACGTCCGCGTCGCGCTCGTCACGCTCACCCTCGACGACGACGGCGGACTGCTCACCGGGATCGCCGCCCGGTACGCCGGCCTGGTGGTGGCCGGCTTCGGCGTGGGCCACGCGCCCGCCGCACTGGCCGAACCGCTGGGCCAACTGGCCCGCCGGATGCCGGTGGTGCTCGCCTCGCGGACCGGAGCCGGATCGGTGTTCAGGCACACCTACGGATTCCCCGGGTCCGAGACGGACCTGCGGAAACGCGGACTGATCGCGGCCGGCTTCCTGGACCCGTACAAGGCACGGGTGCTGCTCCGGCTGCTGCTGGCCGGCGGCGCGGACACGGCGGCCGTCGCGGACACCTTCGCCGCCGTCGGCGGCCCTTCGTTCGGAGGTACGGAATGAGCGAACTGAACCTCCGGCTCCGGCCGGTGACCGTGGACGACCTGCCGATGCTCCAACGCTTCCTCACCGAGCCCTTCCTGCTGGGCCCGGACTGGCGCGGATTCCAGGACGCGCAGTCCGTCACCCGGCGATTCGCCAAGGACGGGTTTCTCGGCGAGGAGGACGGACGGCTCATCGTCGAGGTCGACCCGACAACCGGATCAGCGGGCACAGCGACGGCCGAGGCGACGGAACCGGATGGTGGATCGGCGGAGCCGGATGGTGGATCGGCGGAGCCGGGCGGCCCGGCGGACGGGGCGGCGGCGGGGCTGGTGAGTTGGCAACCGGTGCTGTACGGCGGAGTGGCCAAGCACTGGGAGATCGGCATCGTGCTGTTGCCCGAATGGCGCGGGCGGGGCATCGGCTGGCGGGCCCAGGCGATGCTCTGCGACTACCTCTTCAGCCACACCCCGGCGCACCGGATCGCGGCCGGCACCCAGGCGGAGAACACCGCCGAACAGAGGTCCCTGGAGAAGGCGGGCTTCCACCTGGAAGGCGTGCTCCGGGCCTGCGAGTTCCGGGCCGGCCAGTGGCGCGACGGTCACCTCTACAGCCGGCTGCGCACCGATCCGTCACCGGTCATCGACTGAGGCTGGCGGGCGTTCCGGGTCGGCGTTCCGCCAATTCCACCGCCAGG
Organism: Plantactinospora sp. GCM10030261; assembly: GCF_042666615.1. Lineage (NCBI taxonomy): Bacteria > Bacillati > Actinomycetota > Actinomycetes > Micromonosporales > Micromonosporaceae > Plantactinospora > Plantactinospora sp. GCM10030261. Next base: position 205,779 of record NZ_JBHTDD010000004.1, on the reverse strand, counting down.
ACGTGAACGGCCCTCCCCGCAGCCGCCGGCCCCGACTCCGGAACGACCGAGCGGCAGGCCGGAGAAGCCCCACGACGGCACAGCGAGACCGACCCGGGACGAGTCAACTGATCCGGTACTCAGGGCGTCGCCATGGCGTCAGGGCGTCAAACGACGGCCGAAGTTGACCAACAACGACCATCGACGGCAGAACATAGAACCAGCTCAGAACCATGATCACGGGTCTGAGCTGGAGGGCGACGGACGAGTCGACCTGTACGCCGGATTCTGTCCCAGCGCGCGTCGTTGCCGACGTACGCCGATGGCGGTCATCCATCTCGGCCTGCCGTCGCCGGCAGGCTCCAGCGGCCTACCCGCAGGCATCGGGCGGGCCGCCCTCGAACGCCTGCGCGGGCCGTCATCTTTAGCTGACGACCGTCTCTTGGCCTTGCTCCGGGTGGGGTTTACCAAGCCATCCCGGTCACCCGGGATGCTGGTGGGCTCTTACCCCACCGTTTCACCCTTACCGGCACCTTTCGGCCCGGCGGTCTGTTTTCTGTGGCACTGTCCCGCGGGTCGCCCCGGGTTGCCGTTAACAACCACCCTGCCCTGTGGAGTCCGGACGTTCCTCGGCGGCGGGCTTGTGGCCCGCCGACGCGACCGCCCGGTCGACTCGTCCGTCGCTCCATCATCGTAACGACGGTGCGGGCCGGCGTATTGCCGGGCCACACCCTTAGATCTTGGACAGCTTCCGTCGAGATACGACGGAAGCTGTCCAAGATCTAAGGCGCGAGGGAGGCCGCGACAGGCGGGCCGCGCCAAGCCCGGGTCGGGTCGGGTCGGGGCCAGAGGCCCGGGTCGAGGCAGGCCCCATGCGCGGCGGGGACACGGCGCTGGCGGTCGGTGACCGGGACGCGGTGACGGCGCTCACCGACCTGCTGACCGGGGTCTGACCCGTCGTTTGCACGGTAGGCCGCCCGACACCCCGACATCGGCCTGCGGCCCCGCTGGGATGCGGCTTCGCTTCGGGCGGGTGCCTCGGGATACGTCCTCAAGTCGGTCGCCGACCGCGACCTGGTGGAGGCGTGCCGGTCCGCCATGCGGGGGAGCCGTTCCTCTACCCGGGCGCCGTCACCGTCCTGATCCGGACCTACCTGGAGCACCCGGGTCAGGACCAGGCCACCAAGCCGATCACGGATCGCGAGGAGGCGATCCTGAAGTTGGTGGCCGAGGGGTCTCCTCCCGGCAGATCGGCGAGATGTTGTACATCAGTGTGGAAACGGTCGAGCGGCACCGTGCGAACCTGCTGCAGAAGCTCGGGTTGCGGGGCCGGCTGGAGCTGACCCGGTACGCCATCCGGGCCGGTCTCATCGAACCCTGAACCGGCTCGCCACGGTCAGGGACACCTATGCCACGAAGTTGACCCCTGAATTTATCAATTCCCCGCTTTCTATCGTTCATGGTTGATGCTCGGTAGCGTCGCTGTCCGGGGCCGGTGCGATATGCCCGCCGGCCGACGGCTCACGGGGAGGGACCGGATGCGTCGAAGGATCACGCTGGTCACCGTCGGGACACTGGCGATCACGCTGATGACAACGAACACCGCGATGGCACAACCCGATCCGGCCGGCCCGAGTGGGCCGACCGCCGGACCGAGCCGGTCCGCCGGCCCGGCGGCGCTACCGACCATCACCAAGCCGACCGCGAAGGGCACTCCAGCGGGTGCCAATCCCCTGCTCGCGCTGCTCCCGGATCCGACGAAGGCAGACCACGTCGCCTGGCGCCACTGGCTCGCGGCAAAGGGTGAGCAGCGCGCCGATCTCAAGGCCCGGCAGCGGGTGACCGCGGCGGCGCCCGCGCCGCTGCTGGTCGACGAGGAGGAACCGGCCGGCATCCGGGGCGGCAACGACACACCGGCCACGGCTCAGCGGGTGGCCGCGTTCGGCACCGCCGCCGACCGGACGTCCCGGCTGCGGGTTCTCGGCGAACTGTCCCCCGAGCAGGTCGTCGTGGACACCGTCGCGCCGAATCCCGAGGACGACGGCTCGATCCCACTGGCCAGCGAGACCGGTATCGGCACCACCCGGGACGGCTACCGCACCTCCGCCGCCATCGGTGACGGTCCGCACGGCAGTGCCGGCAGCGGCTCGGGAGACTTCGACTTCTACCAGTTGACCGGCACCGCCGGCGAGACCGTGACCATCGACATCAAGACTCCGCCCGGCACGCTTGACCCGTTGGTGCTCCTGCTGGACGAGGCCGGCGGCGTGGTGGCCTTCAACGACGACTCCGGGGGCGGCACCGACAGCCACCTGCTGCACACGTTCGCCGAGGACGGCACCTACCACGCGCTCGTCGCCGGGTACTACTCATTGCCCGAGGATCTCTACGACTCGGGCAGCGGGTCGGGTGCGGCCAGCGAGGGACCGTACGACGTCACCATCCAGCTCGCCGATCAGGACACCGACTTCTTCGCGGTGCGACTGCGGCCGGGTGACGTGCTCGGTGCCTCCGTCAAGGGCTCCGCCACCCGGGTGACGATCTACGACACCGACCGCCGTGAGGTGCACGGCTCCGAACAGGACGCGTCCGGGATCTACTCCGCCAACTCGCCGCTGCCCGGTGGCGGCAACGCGGTAACCGAGCATGTGGCGGACCAGGCCGGCTGGCACTACGTCGGGGTGACCAACGGCGACGGGAACTACGACATCACCGTCGAGGCGTACCGGCCGGGCCTTGAGGGGCAGAAGCCCTCGCAGACGCTGTTCCTCGACTTCGACGGAGCCCGCCTGAACACGGCGATCTTCGGAGGGCCGGGAGTCCGGACGCTCAGCCCGATGCGGGCCTTCCTCGGCCGGTGGGGGCTCTCCGCCGACGACGAGGACGCCCTGATCGACGCGATCATCGCCGAGGTCGAGGAGAACCTGCGCCGGGACCTCGTCGCCAGCGGCCTGAACAAGCGGTTCGACCTCCGGATCCGCAACAGCCGGGACCACGCCGACCCGTTCGGCAAGCCCAACGTCAGCCGGGTCATCGTCGGTGGCACCATTGACGAGTCCGGGATTCCGACAATCGGCATCGCGCAGTCGATCGATCCGGGGAACTTCGACGCCGAGGAATCCGCACTCGTACTGCTGGACGTGCTCAGCGATCCTGCCGACGAGGAAGCGTCGTTGAACCACTACGTCAACGAGTCCAGTGACCGGGTCGCCTTCGTCGGTCAGGCGGTGGGCAACATCGTCTCGCACGAGGCCGGCCACTTCTTCGGCAACTGGCACGTGGACCAGTTCAACGAGCAGGCCAACCTGATGGACCAGGGTGGCAACTTCGCCCTCATGTTCGCCGTCGGGCCGGACGGTGTTGGCGGCACTGCCGACGACACCGACGTCGACTTCGGCGAGGACGTGCTCAACCCGAACGAAGGCTTCACCGGCATCGAGGACACGCTCGGGCGCACCGTATTCGGGCTGACCCGCTGACCGGTGACCCGGGTGTCGTCGGCCAAGCGCCGTCGACACCCGGGTCGTCAGCCGGCCGTCCAGGACGGACCGCCCAGCCGGCCGGCGGCCGAGCGAGCCGGCACACCGGTCAGCCGGCGGCCGAGCAGGCCGGCACACCGGTCAGCCGGCGACCGGGCAGGCCGTCTCGGTGGGAGCGGCGGATATCGCGACGTAGATGTCGCCACCCCGGCTCCTCGTTGGGGTGGGCTGCGGGACGGGCGAGCCTCCCGGTCCCATCACGCCGGCCTCCGGCCGGACATCGGGGGCGCTGATCCGCAGGTAACTGGTGACCGTGCGGATCCGCTTGCAGTAGCGCAACGCGTCGCCGGTTCCCGGGTCCGGCGCCGGTTGCCAGCCCTCGGCGACCACCACCTGTCGGTACGCCTCAGCCAGGGCATCCAGGTCGTACCGGTGCGGCACCGACAACCGCAGGTAGACCGCGCTCATGGTGTGGTCGTCCGGCCAGTCGGGGCTCACGTGACACGCCGCCGAGTGTTCCAGGGAAAGCATCCGGGCGCCCGCGGGCCGGACGGCGAGCACCGGATCCCGGGCGTACTCGTCGAGCAGTCCCGGCTCGTCGGTCGGCGGGGTGCAGCCGGTGGCTCTCCCCCCGCCGCCCAGGCAACTGGAGAGTCCAGCGGTGGCGGCGGCCAGCGCGACCGCGAGCACGGCCCTCATCGCCACCCGACGATTGCGCATCTCGGCATCCCGTCTGACAATACTTCGGCGTGATCCGGTCCGGCACCTGGTGGGCTCGGGAGGTGAGCCACCGGCCAGCGTACTAATCTCTGCACAATCATGGATCTCTCGGACGCGGCGCTGCTGGTCGGCGCCGGACTGGCCGCCGGAACGGTGAACGCCGTGGCCGGCGGCGGGTCGCTGATCACGTTCCCGGCGCTGATCGGGGTGGGGTTCGCCCCGGTGCCGGCGAATGTGACCAACTCCGTGTCGGTCTGTCCCGGCTATCTGTCCAGCGTGGTGGGCAGCCGGAAAGATCTGCCGGAGCGCCGCCGGCTGCTCCCGCTCATCCCCACCACCGTGCTCGGCGCCGGGGCCGGTTGCGCACTGCTGCTGGTCACACCGGCCCGCGCCTTCGAGTTGGTGGTCCCGTTCCTGGTGCTCGGGGCGACGGCGGTGCTGGCCTTCCAGACGCGGTTGCGGCGGCTGGTCGGCCATCCCCGGGACCTGAGCCCGCGCCGCCGGGCGGTCACCCTCCAGACGATGGTCGCGCTCGGCTCGGTGTACGGCGGCTACTTCGGCGCCGCTCTGGGCGTCATGCTGGTGGCCGGCCTGGCCCTGGTGCTGGACGAGACGCTGACCCGGGTGACGGCGGTGAAGAACCTGCTCTCGGCGGTGGTGGGGCTGATCACAGTAGCGGTGTTCGCCCTCTTCGGACCGGTGAACTGGGTGGCGGTCGCGGTGCTGGCCCCGGCGACGGTGGTGGGCGGTTACGCCGGCGCCCGGCTGGCCCGACGGCTGCCACCGATCGTCCTGAAGACGGTGATCGTCGTCTTCGGCACGGTGATCGGCGGGTTCCTGCTCTACCGCGCCTTCCGCTCGTGAGCCGGGCTTCCTTCGCGAACCGAACCTTCCGTCAGCGACGCGAGCGACAGCCGCTCGGACGGACTCGCCTACCGGCCACCGCGAGCACCAGCCGGCCGCTCACTGCGCGCCCGGGGTGACGGCACCGCCGAGCGACCGGGTGAGCAGCCGCAGCACCGCGTGCCGGGAGGCACCGCTCACGGCGAGGTAGCTCCACGCCGCGTACAGCTGGGACCAGAGCAGGCTCTCCACCCAGTCGGCCGGCAGGTCCGGGTCGATGGTGCCGTCCCGGTGACCGCGCGCCACGACCGCGGCGACGCCCCGGTCGCAGCCGGTCGCCTCCGCCCAGTCCGCCTCGCTCATCGGCTGTGCCTCGCCGAACAGCAGCGAGAGCAGGTCACCCAAGTCGAAGTACTCGGCGCTCAGCCGCAGCAGCGCCGCCGCCCCCGTGCCCTCATCGAGGCGGGCGAGTTCGGTGGCCCGCGTCAGCCGGGCGATGGCCTCGGCCTTGACGGCGCCGAGCAGGTCGGACCGTTCGGCGAAGTAGCGGTGCAGGGTGGTGCGGCCGACGTCGGCGGCCGCCGCGATATCGCCGAGCGAGGCGGCCGGTTGCTGCCCGAGCACGGTGATGGCCGCGTCGATGATGGCCTGCCGGGTCCGCGCCCGGGGACCGCGCTCCTGCGTGTGAACCACGCGCCGAGATTAGCAGCGCCGTAATGGAATTGTCCTTGACCCGAACGGAACACAGATGTTCCACTACGACGCATGGGTGACCCGTCCACGTTCTCCGTCCTCGCCTCGTTCCTGCGCCCGCACCGCACGGTGCTGGTCCGGGGTCTGCTCCTCGGCCTGGTCGCCAACGCGATCGGCCTGGCCACCCCGCTGGTCACCAAGTGGGTGCTGGACACGCTCGGGGAGAGCGGTTCCCTGGCCCGCCCGGTCGCCGTCCTGCTCGCGCTCGTCGTCGTCGGCGCGGCCATCTCGCTCTGGCAGTGGATCATCATGGGTACGGTGGCGGAACAGGTCGTCCTCGACGCGCGCGTCTCGATGGTCCGCCGGTTCTTCGCCGCGACGATCGGCGCGCTGACCCACCGGCCGCCCGGCGAACTGGTCACCCGGGTCACCTCGGACGCCGGCCTCCTGCACAGCGCCTCGTCCAGTGTGGTCGGCGTGGTCAACAGTTCCCTCGCCATGGTGGCCACCCTGGTGTTGATGGGGATCCTCGACCCCGTCCTGCTCGGGTGCACGCTCGGCGCCGTGACCCTGCTGGGCGCCGTCATGTCGGTGCTGCTGCCGACGATCGCCGCCGCCGAGCGTGCGGCGCAGGAATCCGTCGGCCGGCTCGGCGGCACGCTGGAAGGCGCCGTGCGGGCCATCCGTACCGTCAAGGCCAGCCGCGCGGAGGCACGCCAGGCCGACCGGATCGTGGCGGACGCGCGCGAGTCGGCCACCCACGGGGTACGCGCGGCGCGCCGGGCCGCCGTCGTCTGGACCATCTCGTGGACCGGCATCCAACTCGCCATCATCGTGATCCTCGCCGTCGGCGCGTGGCGGGCCGGGCGAGGGCTGATCGAGGTCTCCACCCTCGTCGCGTTCCTGCTGTACGCGTTCAACCTGATGGGGCCGATCACCGAGCTGACCCAGAACGTGACGGCCATCCAGTCGGGGGTGGCCGCCGCCGCCCGGATCCGCGAGGTCAACGCGATGGCCACCGAGGTCGATGCGACTACCACCGGGCTCAACGCGATGGCCACCGGGGTCGGCGTGGCGAGCGCCGGGAGCGTCGACACCAGCGAGCAGCGGTCGCCGACGGCGACCGACCCCCGGCCGACCCCGGCGCGGGACGACACCCGGCCGGTCCCGGCACCAACCGACACCCGGCCGGCCACCGGCGACGCGGCACCGGCCGACGGGCCGATCCTGAGCCTGCGCGGCGTCACCGCCCGGTACGCGCCGGGCACCCCGCCGGCCGTACGCGATATCGAGCTGGACCTCCCCCGGCGTGGGCACACGGCGATCGTCGGGCCGTCCGGCGCCGGCAAGACGACCCTGTTCTCGCTGATCCTGCGCTTCCTGGAGCCGGAGGCCGGGGAGCTGCTGCTCGACGACCGGCCGTACCACTCGTGGTCACACGCGGAGGTCCGGGCGCGACTGGCGTACGTCGAGCAGGAGACCCCGGTGGTGCCCGGCACCATCGGTGACAACCTGGTGTTCGGCCGGCCGGACGCGGACCAGGCGCAGGTGCAGGCGGCGCTGGCCGCGGTGGGCCTGACCGAGCTGGTGGACGCGCTGCCGGACGGCCTGGACACCTCGTTGTCGGCGCACTCCGTCTCCGGCGGCCAGCGCCAGCGGGTCGCGCTGGCCCGGGCCATCCTGTGCGCGCCGGACGTGCTGCTGCTCGACGAGGCGACCGCCCAGGTGGACGGGCTCACCGAGGCGGCGCTGCACGAGGTGATCCGGCGCCGGGCCACCGAGGCTGCCGTGGTGACCATCGCCCACCGGCTCTCCACCGTGCTGGACGCCGACACGATCGTGGTGTTGGAGGACGGCCGGGTGCGGGCCCGGGGCACCCACGCCGAGCTGGTGGCCACCGACGCGCTCTACCGCCAGCTCGTCGAGGCGCTGCGGATCGCGCACCCGGAGCGCACGGACGGGCCTCTTGTCAACGCGTAGCGCCCACAAGAGGCCCGTCCGTAACTCCTAGGCGACCGGTTCGGGAGCCGCCTCGGCGCCCTTCGCGGGGCCCGGGGTCACCCGCGGGTCGCCCTCGTCGGCGAAGTAGTCGCCGTGGGCGGTGCCGTCCACCCCGTCGGCCACCTTGGCACGTCGCATGGCCACCGTAACCAGCACCGCGACCAGCAGGTTCACCAGGACCGCGACGATCCCGACGTAGATCGTCTTCTTGGTGTCGACGCCGAAGTCGCTGAGCGGGAAGGCGGAGCCGCCGAAGTGCTTGCGCCCGGTCGCCGCGTTCGGGATCTGGTACAGCATCCACATGCCCAGGGCCATGCCCACCGCCCAGCCGCTGATCAGGCCGATCTTGTGGAACCACCGGGTGTAGAGACCGAGCGCCACCGCCGGCAGCGTCTGGAGGATGATCACGCCACCGATGAGCTGGAGGTCGATGGAGAACTGCGGGTCGAGGAAGACGATGCAGGCCACCGCCCCGACCTTCACCACCAGCGACGTGATCTTGGAGACGTTGGCCTCCTGCGCCGGCGTGGCGTCCCGCTTCAGGTACTCCTTGTAGATGTTGCGGGTGAACAGGTTGGCCGCCGCGATCGACATGATCGCCGCGGGCACCAGGGCACCGATGCCGATGGCCGCGTACGCCATGCCCGCGAACCAGTCCGGGAACTGCTGGTCGAACAGCAGCGGGACCACCGTGTTGCTGTCCGTGCTGCCGGCCTTCGCGCCGGGCAGCGGCTTGACGTCGGCCGCGATGGCCATGTAGCCGAGCAGCGCGATCAGGCCGAGCAGCAGGCTGTACGCGGGGAGCGCCGACATGTTGCGTTTGATCACGTCGCGGTTCTTGCTGGCCAGCACGCCGGTGAGACTGTGCGGGTAGAGGAACAGCGCCAGCGCGGACCCGAAGGCCAGGGTGATGTACTGCAACTGGTTGTTGGCGTTGAGCAGGATGCCGTCGTTCGGGTTCGGCGACGCCTGGAACTTCTGGTCCGCCGCGTCGAAGATGGACCCCCAACCGCCCAACTTGTACGGCAGGTACAGCACCGCCACCAGGATCACGATGTAGATCAGCGTGTCCTTGACGAAGGCGATCAGGGCGGGCGCCCGTAGCCCCGACTGGTAGGTGTAGGCGGCCAGGATGGCGAACGCGATGATGATGGGCAGGTGCCGGGCGATCGCGCTCTCCCCGGTCACTCCCATCGTCTTCAGCACGGCCTCGATCCCGACCAGTTGCAACGCGATGTACGGCATGGTGGCCGCGATGCCGGTGATCGCCACGAGCAGAGCCAGCGTCGGCGAACCGAACCGGGTGCGAACGAAGTCGGCCGGTGTCACGAAGCCGTGCCGGTGCGAGACCGACCAGAGCCTGACCAGCACGAGGAACACCATCGGATAGATCACGATCGTGTACGGCACAGCGAAGAAGCCCGCCGCACCGGCGCCGAAGATGAGGGCTGGCACCGCGACGAACGTGTACGCGGTGTAGAGGTCACCGCCGATCAGGAACCAGGTGATCCAGCCGCCGAAGCTGCGTCCGCCCAGTCCCCACTCGTCGAGGTGGGCCATGTCGTTCGGAGCGCGCCACCGGGCGGCCACGAATCCCATCGCGCTGACCAGCAGGAACAGCAAGGTGAAGATGATGATCTCGGTGAGATGGTCCCGCCACATCTCCGTCACCCCCGCTTCTTCGTCATTTGATAGACGACCGTCGTGGTCGTCACGCCGAGCGCGATGAACGCGAGTTGCAACCAGTAGAACGTGGGGAACCCGAGCAGCCGGGGGGAGTCGTGATTGAACAGGGGCGTCAGCAGCGGCACGATGATCGGCACGAAGAGCAGCCAGTTCCAGGGGCTGCGGTCCTTCGATTCCGAGAGCGCCGTCTCCGTCGTCTCGGCGGGCGCGCCCGCGTCGTTACCGGCCGGCACGCTCTCGGCCGGGGCACTGTCGGCGGACGCGTCCTGGGCGGGAGCCGGCTCGGCGGGTTCGTCCCCCGATGGCGAGCCCCCCGCACGGGATTCGCTCATCTGCCACACCTCCGGTGAGCCATTGATGGATTGGGTCGGGCCGGACGCTATGACCCGACCCACACCGGAGCGCCAAGTGAAATGGGGCGATGCGCCGAACGGCGGATGTCCTGCGCCGAACGGCACGCCTCCGGGGCCGCCTCCCGAGGCGCGCGGGTCTGGTGCCTGGCAGGAGCCTTCCCCGCGTCAGAACACCCGGCCCAGGTGGGCGGTCTCGTTGACCGCGCGTACCGCGAGACCGCCGTCGGGCCAGGCGTCGACCACCGAGATGCCGGCCGGATCCAGGTACAGCCGGTGCAGGAACGCGTCACGTGCCGCGAGCGCGTCGCGCAGCAGGATCTTCAACGGCGAGACGTGCGAGACCACCACGACGGTCTCCCCCGCGTACGTCGCCAGCAACCGGGACAGCACGCGCCGGATCCGCTCGGTCACCGCCTCGAACGACTCGCCGTCCGGTGGGGCGACCGCCGGCGAACCGAGCCAGGCCCGCATCTCGACCGGCCACCGCTCGTTCACCTCGGCGAACGTCAGCCCTTCCCAGGCCCCGAAATCACACTCGATCAGGTCGTCCTCGGTGACCACCGGCGGACCACCGAGCGCCTCGGCGATCAGCGCGCCGGTCGCCGTACACCGGGACAACGGCGAGGTGACCACGGCGGCGACGGACGGGGCCAGGCCGGCGATCCGCGGACCGGTGACCCGGGCCTGCTCGACGCCCCGGGCGGACAGTGCCACGTCGCCGCGGCCGGAGTAGCGCCGCTGCTCGGTGAACTCCGTCTCGCCGTGCCGCACCAGCAGCAACCGGGTGGCCGTGTCCGCCGGCGGCGGCTCCCAGGAACCACGCGCGGTGGAGCCCTGTACGACCGTCTCCCTGGACGGGGCCCGCTCGGTGTCCGGTCGCGGACCACCGGTGGCCGGCCGCTCGGTCCGTTCCGGTTCGACAGCCGGGGCGCGCCCGGCCGCCAGGTCCATCGCGGCGTTGGCGAGGGCGTCCGCGTGCCGGTTGCGGTCCCGGGGGATCCAGTCGAAGGTGACTCCGTCGAACCGGCGCACAAGTGCCGCGGCTCGGGCGGCGAGCGGCCGGAGGCCCGGGTTCTTGATCTGCCAGCGGCCGCACATCTGCTCCACCACCAGCTTGGAGTCCATCCGCACGGCGACCCGGGCCGCGCCCACCTCGGCCGCCGCCTCCAGGCCGGCGATCAGGCCCTGGTACTCGGCCACGTTGTTCGTGGCCACGCCGATCGACTCGGACCGCTCGGCGAGCACCTCACCGGTGTCCGCGTCCCGGACCACGGCCCCGTAACCGGCCGGCCCGGGATTTCCCCGGGCACCGCCGTCCGCCTCGACGACGACCCGGGCAGCGCCCGCCGTCACAGGCCCGACTCGGCGGTACGCACCATGATCCGCCGGCAATCCTCGCAGCGCACCACCTCGTCCGGATCCGCGGCCCGGATCCGCGCCTTGTCGGCCCCCGAGAGATCCAGCCGGCAACCGCCGCACCGGCCGCCGCGCAGCAGCGCGGCGGCCAACCCGCCGGCCGATTCGCGGATCCGGTCGTAGAGCGCGACCAGGTCGGCCGGCAGGTCCGCGGCCAGCGGCCGGCGGGCCGCCACCTTGAACTCCTCCTCCTTGCCGATCCCGGCGAGCGTCTCGTCCCGGCGCCGCTCGACCTCGTCGCGTTTCTCCCGCGCCGTGGCCAGCCGCTGCTCGACCCCGTCGAGTACGCCCTGGGCGGTCTCCCGCTGCTCCATCAGCTCCAGTTCGGCGTCCTCCAGCTCGGTCTGCCGGCGGTTGAGGGAGGCCATTTCGTGTTGCAACGCCTCCAGCTCCCGGGCCGGGCCGGTGCCGACGGTGAGCCGGGCCTGGTCCTTGTCCTTGCGGATGCGGACCTGCTCCACGTCCCGCTCCAGCCGGGCGATGTCCCGGTCCAGGTCGTCGACCGCCACCTGGGCGCGTACCCGCTCGTCCTCGAGCGCGGACAGTTCCCGGGCCAGCCCGTCCAGCTCGGCGTGCTCCGGCATCGTCCGCCGGCGGTGGGCGAGCTGGGCGAGCGCGGTGTCGATCGCCTGCAGGTCGAGCAGGCGGCGCTGGTCTTGCGGGTCGGCCTTCACGGGGCGGGCTCCTTGTCGGTGGGGGGAACGGCGTCTGCGGCGGGTACGGATTCGGTGGCGGGTCGCGCTGCGGTGGTCGGCTCGGGTGCGGTGGGATCCGGCGGCGGCGCCGCCCGGTTGGCGATCGCGCGGCTCGGGGAGCCGACCTCGATCCGCGGCTCCGGCCCGGCCGCGTGCACCGTCCAGGGGTCGGTGACCAGGTCGGACACCGTGACGGTCAGGTCCCGGCCGGCCCGCAGGAAGTCGGCGAGGTCATCCAGCCAGGGCCGCTCGGTCGCCCAGTGGGCGGCGTCCAGCAACGCCGGCCCGCCCTCGGCGCCGTGCTCGCTTGCCGGATGGTGGCGCAGGTCGGCGGTGAGGTACGCGTCCGCACCGGCGGCAGTGGCCGCGTCGAGCAGGAAGTCGCCGGCACCGCCACACACCGCCAGTGTCTCGACGGTGCGGTCCGGGTCGCCGGCCGCCCGGACGCCCCATGCGGTGGCCGGCAGGACGGTGGCGGCCCGGCGGGCCAGCTCGGCGAGCGTGGTCGGCCGCGGCAGCCTGCCGATCCGGCCCGATCCGCGGCCGTCGCCAGCCGCCGTTCCCTCGGCCGGCCGTACCGGGCGCAGGGCGGTCAGCCCGAGCCGGGCGGCGAGGGCGTCCGAGACGCCGGGGTTGGCCACGTCGGCATTGGTGTGCGCGACGTAGAGCGCCACGTCGTGCTTGATCAGGCGATGCACGATCCGGCCCTTGTACGTGGTGGCGGCCACCGAGGAGACGCCGCGCAGCAGCAGCGGATGGTGGGCCACGATGAGGTCGGCACCGGCGTCGATCGCCTCGTCGGCCGTCTCCGGTACGCAGTCCACCACGCAGACGACCCGGCGTACCGGGGCGGCGGGATCACCGACGACCAGCCCGACCCGGTCCCACTGCTCGGCCCAGGCCGGTGGGTAGCGGTCGTCCAACGCCGCCACCACCTCGGCCAGGCTGGTGGGCGTACCGGATCCGGAGATGTTCACGACGGCCCAGCTTACCGGCGCCGACGCGGGCCGCGGAGCGGCCGGCCGGCGGCACCGGCGGCCGCGGACCGGATGACCCGGCCAGCGGGCCCGCTCGCGGCTCAGTGGACGCGGCCGTTGGTGCCCGCCCGGGCGCGTAGCGCGCCCACCGCCAGCTCCCACGGGAAGTGGTCGAGATGGCGTTCGCCGGTGCCGGGGGCGTGCAGCGGCATGACGTCGTCGCCGAACAGCACTGTCACGTTCCACGCACGCAGCCGGGCGAGGCTCTCGACGAACGCCGGGTGGGCGGCCATGGCGGCGTTGGTGAACGGCATCGCCACGATCGGCAGTCCCTTGCCCTGGCCCTCCACCAGCAGCCCCAGCGCCAGCGTGTCGGTGATCCCGGCGGCCCATTTGTTTACCGTGTTGACGGTGGCCGGCGCCACCACCATGGCGTCGGCCGGCGGCAGCACATCGGGTTCACCGGGATTCTTGTAGGCCCAGCGGACCGGGTGGCCGCACTGCCGGGCCAGCGACGGTTCGTCGGCGAATTTGCGCCCGTCGGGAGTCAGCACCGCGCAGACGTCCCAACCGTCCCGCTGCCCCGCCGCCACCAGCCGACCGAGGTTCCGGGTCAACGGCGAGCCGCAGCCGATGGCGTACAGCACCCGCCGTCCCGGCTCGGTCATACGCCGACTCCCATCTGCTCCGCCAACTCCGCGATCGGGGCCGGCGGAGTCCCCCGGGTCCGCCGCAACACGTCCGACATCACCTCGTGCGCCAGCGGCCGGCAGCGGATCTCGGACGGGGCCAGCCGGTCGCCCTCGATCAGCAACTGGCCGGCCTTCTCGACGTCGCCGACCTGGGTGCAGCCGCGGGCCACGTCGAGCAGGTGGTGGGCCCGCCGTTCGGGCAGCAGCGCGTTGAACTCGGCCGGCTCGATCTTGTCGTGGGTGTCCAGGGCCTGCCGCCCCTCGCCCAGTTCCACGGCGGCGGAGGCCCGGTGCAGTTGGACGTTCGTCGGACCGAAGCAGGTCCAGTAGTGGTTGTGATCACCGCCGAGCCGGTCCGCCGCCTCCTCGGCACCGTTGATCAGGTCTCGGACCGTGGCGCTGTCACCGATCCGGGCGGCGGCCATCGCGCCCTGGAGCAGCAGCATTCCGTACACCGACAGCCGCTCGGGCCGGTCGTCGTTCTCGCCACCCGGCGCCAACCGGTTGGCGATGTTCACGTTGATCTCCAGGGCCGGTCGGGCGCGGCCCAGGGCGAGCAGGGCGTTACCGACCCGGTAGGTGGCGATCCCGGCCAGCAGTTGGTCGCCGGCCCGCTGGGAGACCGCCATCGACCGGTCGGCGGCCAGCCAGGCCAGCTCGTGCTCGCCCAGCTTGCGCAGCGTGGAGGAGGCGATCTGGTAGACCTGTCCGAGTTGGTGCGCCGCGATGATCGCGTCGTCGCCGCTGGAGTAGGCGGCGTCCGCCGCCTGGGCGTCCCGCAGCAGCTTGGGCAGGGCCCGGGTCAGCACCCCGTACCGCGCGTACTGGTAGGTCAGCCAGGCGTGACTGACCGCCTTGCGCATCTCGTCGAGCGGGGGCGGGTACGGCGGGGCGTCGAAGAACGCGGTCATCGAGTCGTACCGCTCGAGCGCGGCGCGGATCTCCTCGACCTCGATCTGGTCGATACAGTTCAACGCGTCGGTGCGGCGCTCCGGGTCCCGCCCCAGCAGCAGTTGCACGTCGAGTTGCAGGACGTCGGCGATCTCGTGCAGCACCGAGAACTTGTCGAGTCGTCGTACCCCCCGCTCGACCTTGTCGACCCAGCTCTTGGATTTGGCGAGCCGGTCGGCGAACACCTGCTGGGACATCCTCCGACGGGCGCGCCAGTACGCCACGCGGCGCCCGATGGGCAATTCGTCCACGAGGCCACCCTCCCCTGTATCCGCCACTTCCGACCCCTGACAACTATGCGGCTTTTTGCTCGCATTGAGGGCAGTCGCACCACCTGTGCGGCATTGGACCGCATCACCCCCGTAGCTTGCATGCAACTTGCAACCGACGTTTCGCCTGAGACAACGATCCCCCGCGCTACTGGTGACGGGAATCGATCTCTTGGTCGACAAATTCGAATTCGAGAGTGGGGTGTCCGAGTAGATGTGGGGCAGTGTTCGACCGCCGATCATGGAGCTGGCGGCGTTGGAGCGGGTCCGGCTGCGTCGGATCGCCGTGCGCTACGCGGCACACGGTTGGGACGTGACGCCGGGTGCCTGCCTGGCCCGACACCGGTTCGTCTGCGGTCGGGTCGGTTGCCCGACGACCGGCTGCCATCCCGCCCTGGAGGACTGGGAACGGTCGGCCACCGCCGATCCCGCCCGGGTCGCCACCTGGTGGCGGGTCCGACCGCACGGCGTCCTGCTCGCCACCGGGCGAGCCTTCGACGCCATCGAGGTGCCGGCCTACCTGGGCCAACGCGTACTGGACGCGACCCGGCCGTACGGGCGGACCGAGACCGCGGCCGAGGGTCGCGGTCCCGTGGCGGTGACCCCCAGCGGTCGGTGGATCTTCCTGGTCCAGCCGGGCGAGCCGCTGCGACCCGAGTTGGACCAGTGTCTCTACGTGGTACGCCACGGGGTCGGCTCGTGGATCCCGGCACCGCCCACCCGGCTGCCGGAGGGAACGGTGCGCTGGGCGGTCGCACCCGAGGAGAACCGCTGGCGGCTGCCCGACCCGTACTCGGTCCAGGAGATCCTGGTCGACGCCCTGCGCGCGGTCACCCCCGCGACGCCGGTGTCGCTGCTCACCGCCCAACTACCGGCCCCCCGGCGGGGTTACTGACCCGGCGCCGCTGGCGGGGCCACTGACCGGCACCGCCGCCGGCACCCGACTCACACCTGGTCGAGCGCCGCCTGCAGGGACCTCCGGTAGGCGCCGCTGGTGGCGGTGGCCCCGGAAACCGTGTCCAGGGTGGCCGTCCGCCCGGTGGCGTAGGCCAGCGCCTTGCCCTGCGACTCGTACGCGTTACGCACCGAGGCGCTCTTCTGCTCCGAGGTTGGCGTCTCGAACGGCAGCTCGACGGCGCGGACCGCGGTGACGGTGCTCCCCGAGACCGTGATCTGCACCTGGACGACGCCGTACGAGTCCGCCTTGGCCGTCGTGCCGAAGACGGTGCGCGGTCCGCTCGGCTTCGCCGGCGCGGAGCTGGTACGGGAGCCGCTGGGCGTCTTGCCGGTCTGCCGGGCGGCCGGCGTACGGCTCGCCGCCGGTCCCGGCTTGCCGGTCGGGTCGGCGGCGGCCGGCTCCCCGGGTGCCGGGGTCTGGCCGGGCGGCACCGCGCCCGGCGACCCGTCCGGTCCGGCGGCACCGGCCTCCCGGGCCAGCCCGGCCGGGACGTCCTCGGTTCCGGCGGTCGCCGCCGGCCCGCTCTTGAGAACCACAAGTAGCGTCGTTCCGGCGGCCAGGCCGGCGATGGCGAACAGGGCGCGACGCACGTTCCGTCCTTTCGGGGTTACGGGGACGTCACAACTCGAAAGTGGCCAGATGGATCTGCCGGCGCGGCACCCGGGCTCGGCGCAGCGCGGTCACCGCGGACGACACCAGCCCGGGCGGCCCGCACAGGTAGACGTCCCGCTCCGTCAGGTCGGGCACCAGGTGCCGCAACCCGCGCGCGCTGAGCACCTGGCGGGGCCCCGGATCCTCCCGCGAGCCGATCACGTACCACAGCTCGTCGCCACGCGCCTCGGCCAACCAGTCCAGCTCCCGGTGCAGCAACACCTCGGCCGGGGTACGGGCCCGGTAGACCACCGCGGCGCCCGGTGGCAACTCCTCCAGCAGCGCCCGGATCGGTGTGATGCCGCTGCCGCCGGCGATCAGCAGGGCCCGGTCCCGGCGACGGTGCGCGGCCGTGAAGGTGCCCGACGGACCCACCGCCCAGACCCGGGTGCCCGGCCGGAGGTCACGCAGCTCGGCGGTGTACCCGCCGACCACCTTGACGGTGATCCGCAGCCACCGCCCGTTGCGGGCCGCCGAGAGGGTGAACGGGTGCGACTGCGACAAGTATCCCGGCGCCAGGAACCGCCACCGGAAGTACTGACCGCCCAGGTGTGGGACGCGGTCCAGGCGCCGCCCGGTCAGGTACACCGACACCGCGTCCGGGCTCTCCGCCACCACGTCGGCGACCTCGAGCCGGTGCCGCAGATTGAAGATCAACGGCGCGACCACCCGTCCCCAGGCCAGCGCCGCCAGCACCACCACGTACATGACGATCCACCAGGTACGCACCGGTCCCGGCCGGAACAGCTGCTGTCCGTTGGCGAACTGGTGACCGAAGCCGAGCAGCAGCACGAGATAGCTGCTCAGGTGCAGCCAGTGCCACAGCTCGTAGGGCACCGCGGTACGGATCGCCCGGATCCCGGTGAGGCCGAGCACCACCAGGATGCCGGCGGCGGCGAACGCGGACAGCATGTCCTCGTAGTCCCGCAGCAGCACGGTCGCCTCGTCCAGCAGCGAGTTGCGCTCCATCCGGGCGTACCCGACCAGGATCAGCGCCGCGTGCGCCAGCACCGCGACCAGCAGGGTGGCGCCGACGTCCCGGTGCCAGCGGGCCAGCCGCTCCGCGCCGGCCAACCGGCCCAGCACCGGCAGCCGGCTCATCAGCAGGACCTGCGTCAGCAGCAGGTAACCGGCGACCAGGCCGGTGATCCGGCCGGCGGCGGTCAACGCGACGCCGGGACCCGTCAACGAGCCGTCCGCCGTCTGCCACCACCACGGCAGCACGCTCGCCACCAGGCCCAGCCAGAACACGGTGACGACGAACCACCGCCCCACCGGACCGCGCCGGGCTGGCGGCTCGGGTACGCCGACGGGGCCGCCGGCCTGGGACGAGGTCCCGGCCCGGCGGCCCGCCGACGGAGCTAGCTGGTACGTCACCCGTAGATCTTCATGGGGGCGTACTTCTGCCGGGGGAACAGCTTGTCCACCTGGGCGTTCGTCAGGCCGAACCGGCCCTGCGCCACCGATCCGTACACGTTGAACATGTTGTTGAACTCGGGAACGTTGCCGTTGTCCAGCGTGCTCAGCCCGTTCCAGGTGCCGAGCACCGGGCCGGACAGAGGCTTGCCGGACAGCAGCGTCACCACGCCGCCGTGGCCGTGGTCGGTGCCACCGCCGTTGGAGGCGACCCGGCGACCGAACTCGCTGGACACCAGGATGGTGACGTCCTTGGACAGCTCGCCCAGGTCGGCGAAGAAGTCGGCCATCCCCTGGGCCAGGTCGTTCAGCCGGCGGAACAACTGCCCACCCTCGCGCGGGCCCTGGTTCTCGTGGGTGTCGTAGCCGCCGGTGCCGATGGTCGCCACCCGGACGTTCGCGCCGCCCTTGATGAGCCGCGCCAGTTCCCGGAAGGACCGGCCGACGGATCCCTCGTACGTGGCGCCGTTCGCCGGCGTGTACTCCGTGGCCGCCAGCTTCTTGGCCAGGCCGAGGGCGCTGAGGCCCGCCTGCACCGACTCCTCCACCGGGTGGTTGATGTCGGTGAACAGGCCCTTGATCGCCTTCTCGGTGGCGTCGGTGTAGCGCCGGTCGCCGCGCAGGGTCAACGCGCCGACGCTGTTCAGCGAGATGGCGCCGTTGGTGCCCACCAGCGACCGGGGCAGCGTGCTGCCGATGCCCACGCTGCGGAACGCGGTGCCCGGGCCGAGCGCGTCGACCAGGGCGTCCAGCCAACCACGGCCGCCGGTCTCCCCCGGCAGGCCACCGAGGTTGCAGGCGTCCTGGGCCTGGAAGTGGCTAAGCGACAACCGCGGGTCGGAGACCGCCGGAACGAACGCCAGCTGCTTCTTGGCCAGGTAGCCCTCCAGCGGCGCGAACGCCTTGCTCATCTGGAAGCCGCGGCCCAGCGCCACCGAGTCGTTGCCCAACAGCAGGTCGGGCCGGGACTTCCGGAGCACCGGGTCGTCGGCCGGCGCCACCAGGCTCAGCCCGTCCAGACCCCCGTACAGGAAGACGTGGATGAGGGTGCCCGTCTTGGTCGCCGCGAACGACGCCTGGGTGGAGACGAACTGGCTGGTGGCCAGTGCCGTGACGGTCGCGGCCGTGCCCGCGACGAAGGTGCGGCGGGTGACCCCACGACCGTCCTGCTGCTGCTCCTCCAGATCGTTGAGCCGCCGGTAGCGGTCCCGCTCCGCGGCGTTCTCCGCCTCGACCGCGGCGGCCTCGGCGCGCAACAGCGCCTCGCTGCGGTTGGGGCCCAGCCGGCGCAGGTCCGGGCAGTCGGGGTGCAGGGGGAACGAGTGCACGATCTTCTCCATCTCGGGCCTCACCGGAGGTGGTGCTGGGGGGAAGCGAGGAGCGCCCGCGCGATCGCCGGCACGGCCCCGAGGAACGCGGCGTCCACCTTGGCGCTCGCCGGGACACCGGCGATGCTCAGGATCAGCGCCTTCTCCTTGGCGGACAGGGTCTGGTGCACCAGCCGCTTGGCCAGCGCGTCGACGTACGCCCCGGCGGTGGCCGGCGCCTTGCCCACCAGCTGCTGAGGCTTGGCGTACGAGAACTCCTTGCGCTGGCCGTCGATGAGCGTCGCGGCCTCGTTCCAACTGTTGATCATGGTGCCGGCCGAGGTCCAGGCGACGAACACGTCGGGGTACCCGTCCGGGGTCGGCTGGCCGGTCGGGAACTGGCCGAGCTCGACCATCTTGCGCCGGATCCCGGACAGGCCCGAGGCGAACGCGGGCCGCTTGCTGTCCCCCGCCTGGTAACCGGCGGACGGCTCCGGCGAGACACCGAGCGTCCGGTAGGTGGCGACCAGATACTCCATCGGGCGGCGCACCTTCTGGCCCACCGCCGCCCAGAACTCGGACGAGCAGAACAGCGTCATCAGCACCGGCTTGATCGCCGTCTTGTTCGCCGTGTACGTCTTCGCCAACCGGTCCACAAGCGCCTTCGGCGGGGTGTCCGAGACGAACCGGGTGGCCAGGTTCTGCGCCACGTACCGCGCGGTCGACGAGTGGTTGGCCAGGTAGCGGAAGTAGGCCTCGCTGGCCTGTTCGCCACCCTCGGCCGTGTTGTTGGCGGATGTGAAGCCGAGGATCTTCACCTTGCCGACGAAGTGCCGGCCGGGCTGGTAGACGTACTCGAAGTCCTTATTGATCGTGCGGCCGGTCTGCAGCTTGGCGGCGGCCTTGACGTCGGCCTCCTTGTAGCCGCCGTCCACCCCCACCGAGTACAGCTCCAGGTTCTCCCGGGCCAGGTTCTCGTTGATCTCGTCCTTGGACGACTGGGTCTGGTTCAGGTAGATCAGCAGTGCCGGGTGCCGGTTCGCCGCCACCAGCATGTCGGCGTAGTTGCCCATCGCGTGCTTGCGGATGACGTCCCGGTCGAACGCCCCGCGCACCAGGTCGGAGTTGTCGAACTCCGGCCCGACGTGCAGGAAGTCGTTCCAGAAGTCCACCATCACCTCGAAGAGCTGCCGGTCCGACCAGATCTGCCGCGCGATGGTGGCGTCGATGTACTCCTGGTCGGCCCGGATGCCCCGGTCACGCAGGCTGTCGCGCTGCGCCTTGAGCTGGGTGGGCGTCATCTTCAGGGTGGGCAGCTCGGCGAGCTTCAGCTCCGCCTTGCTCGGCGCGATCTTGTCGGCGTCGAGTTGCTGGCGCAGCCAGGCGTCGATACCCATCCGCCTGATGTCGGCGAGCACCTTCGGCGTCGGCCCGAACGTGGCCCGGCTCGCCAGGTGGCGCACCGGGTCCTTGGCCAGCACGGTCTTGACGGTGACCTGGGTCCGCCTCGCCGCCTCCGCCGGGCTGCCGAAGAGCTGCCCGGTGGTCGGCGAGTTGCGCTTGAGGGCCTCACCGGCCCGCGAACCCATGTAGCTCTCGTTCTGCTCGGTGTACGTCCGCACCGTGCTCGGCTGCTGACCGGCCGCACCGGCCGGGGTGCTGCCCGCCGCCACCGCGTCCTCACCGCCGCCGAACAGCTTGTCGGTCGCGCTGCGGCCGAGCGGCGACATGGCCAGGGCGGCACCGCCGACCACCACGGCGGCCGTGCCGCCGAAGGCGACGAGCGCCTTGCGGCGTGCCACGGTGCGCTCGTCGTCGTCGACGTCCGCCAGGTCCGGCAGCGCCGCCGCCGGACCGCGCCCGTCCGTCCCGCGGGCACCCAGGCCATCCGGACCGACCCACTGTGGACCGCGCTGCGGTTCGTACCCCGGGTACGCCCCGGCCGGCTGGTGGGCGCCGCGCTCCGGGTAACCGGCCGGCTGGTAGGCGCCGGGCTCCCGGTAGCTCGCCGGCTGGTACGCCGGACCCGCCGGCGACTGCGGATGGGCCGCCGGACCGGGGTAACCCTGATCCTCGTAGGACGGACCATCGGCATACACCGCTCCAGTCCGTTCCGCCCACGAGTGGGCCGGTCCGCTCTGATGATCGTGGTAGCCGTACTGGGGCGGCTGCTCTCGGCCGTCCCACTGACGTTCGTCACGCCGGTGTGGTGGCACAAAATGGTCGGCCATGTACCAATCCCATTGGTGAGGGGGCGCGCCAGCACCGCCGTCACGGGCGGCGGATGGTGGTGCGACGAAGCTGCTGGAGGGGGTTGCCAGGGCAACGTAGCCAAGTGTCCGAACTGCTTCAAGGTCAATGGATTGCTACCGCGATGGGCACTTAAGGCGGTTCTCATCGGCGCCCGCGCGGGCCGGTCTACCGGCCGGTAGCGGGCAGACCCACCAGCCAGGCACGATGTGAGGAGATCCGCACGTTTCCGCGCGTCCGCTCAAACGAGACCACAAGGCGGGCGTTACGCCAGCAAAGGAAAAATTAAGGTACGGCTAAGCCAAACCTCAACACCTGGTGCGCCTCGTACGTCCCTTCACCGGCACCGCGAACCATCGAGCGCTCGGCCCGAAGTAGCAGGGCGAGGAGGAGCGTGACCCGTGCCACGCCGGGTAACCCCGCCTCGACCTGGTTCACCGGCCACGGGGGAGGCCAGCGCCATGCTCAGCAAAGAGGATCAGATCCGGTTCGAACAGATCACCCGGGAACTTCGGGCGTCCGACCCCAGGTTCTTCGCCCGGCTGGACGACCGGCACCGGATCCGCCGCAGACGTCTCATGATGGCCCTCACCATCGCGCTCTGGACGGCCGTACCAGCCCTCGCCGTGGTGGCCGGCGGAGTCACCGGTGCCGTGTACGCGCTGATCCTGCTGGGCAACGCCGCCCTGGTGTGGCAGATCCGCCGCCGACGACGCTGAACCGCTCATCTCACGGGCGGACCCTCGGGTCCGTCCCGTTCGACAGCGAACCTCTCGTACGCGCGCCGTAGCCGCTCGGTGAGCCCCGGCCCGCCCAGCACCCGCCCCGGCGAGCCGAGCTGGCGCAGCAACAGATCCGCCCCGGCAGGCACACTCGCCGGTCGCCGGGGCAGCGGCACCGGCGGATGCCAGAACCGGCCCACCGCGTCGGCCAACCCGACCTCCGCCAGATCGCCAAGTGCCGCACCGGCCCCCGCGGCGGAACCGGCGACCCGTTCCGGCGGACCGGCCGGACCCGGTGCCGTACCCGGCCGCACGCCAGGCGCGACGGAACCGGCAGCGGACCGCGTCGCGGAACCGGTCGCGGTCGCGGTCGCCCCCGGCGCCGCCGCCCGCAACCGGGACAGCAACTGCTCGCGGCTGCGGCCCCGCCACCGCAGCAACTGGAACGGATCCGCGTCCAGCGCCTCGGCCAGTAGGTAGAACGTCGCGGCCAGATGCTTGCACGGCACCGCGAAATCGGGACAGCTGCACCGCATCGCCAACTCGTCCACCGACGCCGGAAACAGCGCCGCCCCCGCCCCGGCGAACACCTCCTCCAACTCCGGCGGCAGGTCACCGGCCAGCATTCGCGCGTTGTACAACGCCTGCGCCGCCAGCAGCTTCTCCACCCGCGCCCACACCGGTTCCCCGAAGGCGGCCAGACCGATCCGCACCGCGTAAGGCTTCGGTCGGGAACCCTGCACCGACGCCGTCACCACACCCGGCTCGATGGTCAGCGCCAGCACCTGGCCCGAGCGTGCGTACGACCGGCCCCGGGTCAACCGGGTGCCCAACGCGAACGACTCCAGCACCTCCACGAACCGGCGCGCCCACCAGGAACTCCCGATCGTCCCCCGCGTCGACCTGGCCCGCAGGCCGCCGTCCACCCGCCGACGCGGGCCGAAGTCGGCGAAGTCGGTCACTCCACCACCGCCCCCGCGTCCAGGGCGAACAACTCCCGCAACTGCCCGGTGGACAACTCGGTCAGCCACTGCTCCCCCGACCCCACCACCTGGCGGGCCAGTCCTCGCTTGTCCGCGATCAGCGTAGCGACCTTCTCCTCGACCGTGCCGGCGCAGACGAACGTGCGTACCTGCACCGCCCGCCGCTGCCCGATCCGGAACGCGCGGTCCGTCGCCTGATCCTCCACCGCCGGATTCCACCACCGGTCCACATGCACCACATGGTTCGCGGCGGTCAGCGTCAACCCCGTACCGCCGGCCTTGAGCGACAACACGAACAACGGCGGACCGTCGGCCGAATCCATCCCCGCCTGGAAGCGGGCCACCATGTCGTCCCTGGCCGCCTTGCCCACCCCGCCGTGCAGGAACAACACCTCCCGACCGGTACGCGCCGACAGGTGTGCCCGCAACATCCCGCCGAACTCCGCGTACTGGGTGAACAGCAGGGCCTTCTCCCCCACCGCCAGCACCTCTTCGACGATCTCCTCCAGCCGCGCCAGCTTGCCGGACCTGCCCGGCAACGCCGAACCGTCCCGCAACAACTGCGCCGGATGGTTGCACACCTGCTTCAGCTTGGTCATCGTGGCGAGCACCAGACCCCGCCGCTCGATCCCCTCGCTCCGCTCGATCCGGTCCAGCATGTCGTCAAGCACCGCCTGATACAGCGACGCCTGCTCGGCCGTCAGGTTGCAGAGCACCTCCATCTCCAGCTTCTCCGGCAGATCGGAGATGATCGACGCGTCGGTCTTGAGGCGACGCAACACGAACGGGCCGGTGATCCGGCGCAGCCGCTCGGCCGCCGCCGCGTCACCGTGCCGCTCGATCGGCTCGGCGTAGCTCTTCCTGAACGACGACGCCGGGCCGAGCAGTCCCGGATTGGCGAACTCCATGATGGACCACAGATCGGCCAGCCGGTTCTCCACCGGCGTACCGGTCATCGCGATCCGGTACCGGGCCGGCAGCGACCGCACCGCCTCCGCCTGCCGGGTCGCCGCGTTCTTGATCGCCTGCGCCTCGTCCACCACGATCCGATGCCAGTCCACCGCCGCCAGCGCCGCCGCGTCCCGCGCCGCGATGCTGTACGTCGTCACCACCACGTCCGCGTCCCGCACCGCCGCCGCGAACGCCGCCCCCCGCGCCCGTTCCGACCCATGGTGTACGTGCACCCGCAGTCCCGGCGTGAACTTGACGGCCTCCCGCTGCCAGTTGCCGACCAGCGACATCGGGCAGATCAGCAACGTCGGCCCGGTCCTCGTCGCGGCGTCGTCGCCCGCCACCAAAGAAAGTAGCTGAATAGTCTTGCCTAATCCCATGTCGTCCGCTAGAATGCCGCCCAATTTCAGAGATTGCAGGAAAGACAGCCAGGAAAGCCCGCGCTGTTGATATGGGCGCAATTTCCCGACGAATTCGGGGGGCGGATCGACGGGCGCCAGATGGTGGTCCAGTCGGCCGGAGAGCAGGTCACCGAGCGGTCCCTCGGCGGTGACCGCGGTGACCGGCAGCGCGTCCGGCTCGTCGCGGTTGGTCAGGGCCAGGTGCAGCAGGTCGGTGACGGTCATCCGGCCCCGCGAGCCGATCAGTTTGAGGCCCGCCTTGAGTCGCTTGGCGTCCAGCTCGACCCACTGGCCGCGCAGCCGGACCAGCGGGGTCTTCAGCGCGGCGAGCGAGCGCAGTTCGTCCTCGGTAAGTGGCTGGTCGCCCAGGGCGACCTCCCACTCGTAGTCGACGAGCGAGTTCTGGCCGAGGGCGCTGCGGGTGGTGACGGCGCCGGGGGCGGTGGGGGTGCCGGCGCGCAGCCGGGCGCCGAGCCGGGCGCCCGGCTCGCGCCACCAGCCGGGCAGCAGGACGCCGAAGCCGGCGGCGTGCAGCACCGGGGCGGCGTCGCGGAGGAACCGGTGGGCGCCCTCGGTGTCGAGGTCGACGGCGGTGGGCGCGGCGACGCGGAGGGCGTCGGTGAGTTCCGGCCAGAGCCGGCTGGCCCGGCCGAGTTCGGTGAGCAGGGTCTCCCGGGGGGAGGCGAGCGTGCCGGCGAAGGGCTCCGGCACGTCGCCGGTGGTCCAGATGTGGTCGGCGGCGAGTTGGGCGCCGGGTTGGTCGGCGGGCTGCAGGGCGAATTCGACCCGCCAGCCCGCACCGCCGGCCGGGTCGGCATCCGGCCCGGCCGGCTCGGCGCCCTGCTCGGTCGACGCGTCCTCGGCCGGCGCTTCCAGATCGTCCGGGGCGTCCTCGGCCGGTTCGACGAGCCGGAAGCAGGCGCGGATCGGGCTGCCGGCGGCGTCCCGTTGCCAGTCGTCGAGTTCGCGGGCCAGGGCGGCGAGCGGGGCGGCACCGGCCCGGACGGTTCGCTGGTCACCGGTGAGGGCGCGCAGCCAGGCGTGGACGGTCGCGTCCTGGCCGCCGGACCGGCCGGCGGGCACGAGTCGTACCCCCTCCAGGGCGGCTCGGGCGGCGGCGTCGGTGAGGGTGTCCAGCGCGTCTGCGACGAGCGCGGCGAGCGGGGTGTCGGGGTCGGCGGCGCGGGCCGCGGGTGGCAGCGCGGCGGCGAGGTGGCGGGCCCACGCGGCGTCGGCGCCGGTGAGTACGGGTCGCCAGGCGGCGCGGGCGGTGTCCGGTTCGATGATCAGACCCGGCAGGACCCGACCGCGGCGGACCAGTTCCTCCGCGAAACCGGCGAGTTCCGCGAGGTGGCGCAGGGTCCCGCCCTGGCTGGCGAGGGCGGGGCCGGAGGTGCTGCCTGGAGCACCGGCCGCACCGGGGGGCCCACCGGCCATCCCGGCCGCGCTGGCTGCCAGGACAGCGAGTGCCTGGTCGGCGTCGTAGTCGAGGGTGGGTACCCGCCAGCGGGCCAGGGTGGGCGCCGCACGGCCGGTGTCGGGGGGTTCGTCGCGGACGAGTTCCGGGGAGTCGACGGGCGCTCCGGCTCGGGTGGGCAGGGTCAGCGCGGCACTGCCGGTGACGGCCTTGGCGGCGAGGTCGCCGAGCTGGTCGACAAGGGTCTGGTGGCCGCAGGCGTAGGGGTGGGGGCGCTCGCGGGGCGGCCGGCCGGGGCGCCGGGGAGGGGTGGCCGGCAGGGTGGAGTCCTCGCCCCACAGCATCAGCCGGCCGCCGGGCCGCCACACCCCGTGCACCACTCGCAAGGAGGACCCCCTGTGTCGCCAGTTACGGAAGGGTCCCTTTCTAACACCTGGTTCCGGCTGACCCCGGGGCACCGGCGAAATACCGCGAGTCTCCCGCGCGGCCGGGACCGTACCTGAGTTCGGGTTTCAGTCGGCTCGACCCGCGACGCCGTGGTTACGGTGCCAACGGCCGCCCTCGGGTGGGTTGTCCAACCGCAACCCGGCCCGGGCGTTGCCGGCCAGATCGTTGTCCTCGACCACGGCGTCGACGCAGCTGCCGGCATCGGTGAGCCACAGCCCGTCGGTCTGGGTGGGCGGGTCGCCGTCGTCCCAGATCCGGTTGCCGCGGACGGTGAGACCGACGGTGGCGGCGGCGATGGTGATCCCGGCCCGCCAGGCGGGCGGGTCGGGCAGGTGGTATTCGGTGCCGTCGGCCGGTGCCGTGCCACGCCAGGCGGTGGTCACTCCGGGGCGTACCGGGGCGAGAGTCAGGGTGGTGCGGTCGTTGCCCACCACGGTCGCGGTCTGGCTGCCGACGGTCAGTCGCTTGCCGAGCTGGCCGTCGGGGCGCCAGTTCGCCGCGCAGTCGGTCATGCTGCCACGTTCGTACCGGGTGGTTCCACCGTCGGCGGTGCCGGCCGGTTCGACCCGCCGGCCGTTGCCGTGGAGGCGATTGCCGACGATGGCGCCGTCGGTGAGGTCGGCGTCGACGTGTACGCCGTCGAGCCCGTTGCCCCAGATGTCATTGCCGTCGATCACGATGCCCCGGGCCGGCTGGTCGACGTTTCCGGAGAGGTTGTGCTGGCGGTAGCCGTACCGGCCGTTGCGGCTGATCCGGTTGCCACGGACCAGGTACGGCCCGGGGGTGTTGCCGATGCTGACGCCGTCCTCGGCGTTCGCGTCGATGACGCAGTCGGCGAGGATCCCGCCGCGGCCGGCGACGCCGGCGGTTCCCTTTGCGGAGACGTCGTATCCGGCCTCCAGGTTGTCGAGGATGGTGCAGCCCGTGACGATGAGGCCGTCGGCGCCCCAGTCCGAGATGCCGAACCGGTTGCCCTCGGAGTGGCAGCCGAGAATCCGGATGCCGCGTGGGGGCGTCCAGTAGTTCTTCTGGAGTTCCACGAAGATGCCGTTGGTGCCGTTGCCGATGGTGCTGCACGCGGTGATGGTGAGCCGTTCGCTGGTGCCCCAGCCGCCGATGCCGACGCCGATACCGGCACCGCCCATCTGCTGCCCGTTGTCGAGCCGGCCGCACCGTTCGGTGACCACCGCGTCGATGACGGTGTCCTGGAGGAAGTCGCAGCCCAGCCCGGTCGCGCCGGTGTCGTGGATGTAGAGGTCGCGGAACCGTCCACGCAGCACGTACTGCAGCCCGAGCCCTTTGGCGAGGTAGTTGTACCGGGCCATCTGGACGCCGGAGCCGTCGATCTCGAAGCTGGCGAAGGTGCAGTCGGCGATGTGGTTGTCCCGGGAGGCACCGTGCTGGAGCGTGGTGAACCAGGCCAGCGGCGTGGGCTGGCTGGGGTCCGCGGGGTTGGCGAGCAGGAAGCGGGTGACGCCGATGCCGGCGCCGAGCAGGGACACGCCGCTGCGCCACACGGTGCCGCCATCGCGGATCGCGTAGTCGCCGGGTGGGCAGTAGATGGCCCGGGGCCGGCCGTCGGCCGCGTAGGCGGCACCGAGCCGGTCCACGAGCGCGGCAAGCGCCGGCTGGTCGTTTGTGACGCCGTCACCCACCAGTCCATGCTCGCGGGCGTCGACGCGGCGGACGTCGTACGCCTCGGCGGTGGACCGGGCCATCGCGGTCTCCCTTCCGCTCCGGTACGGACCTCCCGGCCCGGGTACGGCTGCCTCGCCCGCCGCGTTTCCCGTTTCTGGCGTGGGATAACGGGCACGATGAGGGCATGGCGTCGACGACACGGGTGCGGCTGGCGGACGGTCCGGCCGACGGTGAGGTGATCACTGTCGAGTTGGATCCGACCGGCCGTCCTCCGCTCACCCATCACTGGCTCGGCGAGGGGGGCCTGGCCCACGCGGACATCTACGAGCTGGAGAGCACGAGTTCGGACGGGCCGTGGTGCTACCGCTGGCGGGGACCGGCCACCTGAGGTCGTGCCCCGCCCACCGAGCATCTCAGCAGGTGTTGAGGCCGGTCAGGACGGGACCGATGAGTTCGCCGGTGGCGGTGGCTCGGCGGCGGAGTTCGGCGACCCGTTCGGCGGTGTCCGCCACGCGTTTGTCGCGCTCGTCCCACAACCGGTCCACCTCGGCCAGCAGCGGGCCCTCGACCTCGCGTTCCACACCGCGCAGGGTGGGTGCGCCGATGCGTTGGGCGAAGTCGAAGACCTTGCCGGCGTACGGCAGGGGAAGCAGCGGGACGCCGGCCATGGCGGCGAACATCACGAAGTGCAGGCGCATGCCGACCGCCAGGTCGAAATGCCGCATCAGGCCGAGCAACTGGCGCGGCCGGTAGCTGTTGTGCAGGATCCGGCCCCGGGCGGCGGCGACCATGTGGGACAGCACGCCATGCGAGTGCCTGATGTCGTCGTGTTCCATCGGGACGAACACCACGTCGGCGTCGAGCCGGGTGACGAGGAAGTCGCCGACCTGGGCGAGCAGCCGGTGGTAGCCGTCCACGTCGAGCTGGACGGCGGCCCGGCCGGGTTCCCGGACGCTGATGCCGACGAGCCGGCCAGCCGGACGGATCCCCTCCTCGTGGAGCAGGTCGGCGGGGAACGGCTCCGGCTCCAGCAGCATCGCCGGGTCGGCTGTGACGGTGACCGGTCGGGTGACGCCGAGTTCCTCGACGAGCAGCCGGGACTCCGAGTCGCGGACCGTCACCTCGACGGCGGCGCTGAGCGTCTCCTGCACCATCGTGCAGTCGAGTGATTCGGTGAGCGGGCCGGCGCCCACCGCGTACGTGCAGACGGGCAGGCCGCGTTCCTGGGCGGACAGGACGAGCCGGAGGTAGCGGCGGGCCTCGCTGTCGTACAAAATGCCGCCGCCGCCGAGCAGGAGCAGGTCGAGCCGGTCGAGGATGGCGCCGGAGTCGTTCCGGCTGACCCCCTCCCAGGGTTCGGCAAGCACGCCGGGGTGGGTGGCCAGGGTGTGCGCCGGGTCGCGGGAGAACACCACGATCCGGGCGTCGGGTCGCCGGGCCCACACGTCGGCCAGCAACCCGGTGAGGATCGCCTCGTCACCGAGGTTCCGACCGCCGTACGATCCGAGGACCCCGATGACCGGGCCGGTGCGCGGCATGCCGGCCGCGTTCCCCAAACGGCGCGGCTCATGTCCCAGCTCCCGGCCTCCCCCGCCCCACCTCGCCCTGGCGCCCTTCCTGGCCTCCGCGATCTTGCACCTTGGGCTGTCGTTTTGCACTTTTAGTTCCTAGTTTCCCGAGCCGAAAGTGCAAGATCACGGGTGCGGGAGGACGTGGGCAACCGCCGGGGACACCGCGCTCACTCGGGCGGAAGCAGGACCCGGGCGGTACGGCGTTCCCCGTCGAGCACCCGCATCGCGCGGGCCAGCGTGTCGGCGAAGACCTCGGTCTCCCCGCGTTCGCGCATCGTCTCAGCCGCCACCAGCAGGGCGCGGGCCTCGGCGAGGATGCCCTGGGCGGCGAGGACGCAGCGCATGACGTCGAAGTGGCCGGTCTCGGCGGCGGGGTTGGCCCGGCCGACGAAGTCCACCAACCGCAGGTAGTGCTCCACCAGGTCCTGCTCGGCCCGGGTGAGGGCGGGAAGACGCGGATCGTCCATCGTCGAATTGTGCACGAGTGGACGAGACCGGCAACAGACCACCGCGGCGGGGACCGGCGACGGGGAGCCGCCGGTCCCGGCCCGACAACGGCCCCGTGCGGGCGGGCCGGCGGGTCAGTCCCGCCCGTCGTACGCGTCCCGCAGTCCCTGGATGTCGATCTTCTGCATCCCGAGCATCGCGCGCACCACCCGCCCGGCGCGTTCGGGATCGGAGTCACCAAGCATTTCCGGCAGGGCGACGGGGATGATCTGCCAGGAGAGCCCCCACCGGTCCTTCAGCCAGCCACACTGGCCGGGTTCGCCGCCGTCGGCGGTGAGTTGCTTCCACAGGCGGTCCACCTCGGACTGCTCCCGGCAGCTCACGTGAAACGAGACGGCCTCGCTGAACGTGTGCTGCGGTCCACCGTTCAGCGCGATGAACCGCTGCCCGTTCAGCTCGAGCTCCACGATCATGGCGGTGCCGGCGGGAGCGGGACCGCCCTCGCCGTACCGCTGGACGTTCAGGATCCGGCCGTCGTCGAAAACCGAGACATAGTAGGTGGCGGCCTCCTCCGCCTGTCCGTCGAACCACAGGTACGGGGTGATCTGCTGCGACATGTCGTTCCCTTCGTCGGACCCGATCGGTCCCACCGCTTCGGCGGCGCCGGCCGGCAGCCGCCTCACCTACGCGTCGAACAAGGAACACCGCCACAGGACACGGTTGGAAAATTCTTCCGAGCGTTGCCCTGGCTGCCGTCGACGTCGCTGACGCCGTCGGGCTCAGGGTACGACCCGGTAGTGGGTGGTGAGTCGTCCCTCGTCGTCGAGGACGTGGAACGCGACCGCGGGCGGATGGTCGAGATCGACCAGATCACCCCGCTCCCAGGGCAGCACGGTGGTCGACACCACCCCGGGCGCCACCAGCAGCGGCTTGCCGGCGAAGGTGGTGGCCGCCGGGGTGTGCGCGTGGCCGCACAGCAGCGCGACGATCCGCGGATCCCCCGCCACCAGTTCCGCGAGCCGGCCCTCGCCGAACTGCCGGATGCCATCGACGTACGGGATCGTCAGCGTGACCGGCGGGTGGTGGAAGCAGACGAAGACCGGTGTGTCGGCGGGTGTCTCGGCGAGCAGCCGTTCCAGCCAGGCGATGGTCTCGTCGGTCAGCAGACCGTCGTCCCGGCCCGGGATGGTCGAGTCGCACAGCGCGAATACCGCGCCGGCCACCCGGTGCGCCTGGTTGATCGGCGCGGCGCCGTCCGGCCGGTCCAGCAGCACCTCGCGGTACGCGGCGCGTTCGTCGTGGTTGCCCGGGCAGTGCAACACCGGGTACGGGGCTTCGAGCAGCCGGCGTGCCTCCTCGTACTCGGCCGGCTTGCCGTGGTCGGCGATGTCCCCGGTGACCAGCACCGCGTCGACCGGTTGTGCCAGGTCGTTCAGGTACGCCATCACCCGGGTCGTCCGGTCGGCGGCCCGGTCGCCGCCGTCCAGATGCGTGTCGCTGAGATGCGCGATAACGAGCATGTGGCGATTCCAGCACGCATCCCCGTCCCCTACGATGGCCAATCCCCTCACAGGTGGCCCTGTTCGCGGACGCGACCGATGAGTTCCGACCGGCCGGTCGGTCTATGACAGCGACAATCTTCCGCTCCGATCCTGGAGGTACGGCTGACATGAAACTGATCGCGGATGAGTGGATGACCCTCGACGGGGTCGTTCAGGCCCCCGGCTACGACGGGGAGGACAGCGACGGCGGCTTCCGGCACGGCGGCTGGCACATGCGGCACATCGACGACATCTCGACGGACTGGGTCACCAGGACCACGGTCGAGACCAGCGCGTTCCTGTTCGGCCGCCGCACGTACGAGATCTTCGCGTCGTTCTGGCCGACCGCCCCCGAGGCGTTGGCCACGCTCGCCGAGGCACTCAACAACCGGCCGAAGTACGTCGTCTCGACGACGCTCACCGAACCGCTGGCGTGGCAGAACTCCACTGTCCTGCACGGCGATGTGGTCAAGGCCGTGACGTCGCTGAAGCAGGACGACGGCGGGGATATCCACGTCGTCGGCAGCTCCCAACTGACCCGGACGCTCATCGAGAACGACCTCGTCGACGAGCTGCGACTGTTCATCGAGCCGGTGCTCGTCGGCGGCGGCAAGGGCATCTTCCCCGGCGGCGGCACCCTCCGGCAGCTACGGCTCACCGGGAGCCAGGTGACGACGACCGGCGTCATCATCGCGACGTACGCCATGGCGGGCGCCTGAGCATCGCGGCGGCGCGGCGGGCGAGGGGCACGGCGCCCGCCTGTCGTCGGCTTGTCGCGCGCCGACCGCCAGGGACGAAGCGTTGCAGTGTCCCCAGGCCATACCGACGACCCGGTAGGTCGGGCGTTGGCCTGGTGCTTGATCGAACGATCTCGTTCACCATTCCTGATATCGTTACCGGACATCATTTGATATCAGCAGGGGGTTGAGATGCGGACCGTGATCGACTTGGACGACGAGGCGCTGGCCGACGCCGCGGCGGAGCTGGGCACCAGCACCAAGGTGGCGACCGTTAACGAGGCGCTACGGCTAGCTGCGGCCCGCAAGCGCACGGCCGCCTACCTTGACCTGCTTGCCGAGCTGGACATGGGCGAGGAAGATCCGACCCAAGCTTGGCGGGCGGCCTGACACCACGCGATGCTGTTCCTACTCGACAAGTCTGCGCACGAACTCGCCCGGCGCGACATGGGTGCTCGACGAACGTTCGAGACCATGGCCATCACCGGCGTGCTGGCTACCTGCGCGATCGTCGAACTCGAAATCTTGTACTCCGCCCGCAACCCCACCGATCACCGACGGCTCAAGACCTATCTGCGGGACCAATGCGTGTGGTTGGAGACGAGTGATCACACCCTCGCCGCAGCCGTGAAACTACAAGAAAGCATGCTGGCTGCCGGTATGCACCGGAAGCCCATCCCGGATCTCATCATCGCAGCGGTTGCCGCAGACCACGATGCCGTGTTGGTACACCATGACCACGACTTCGACGACATCGCAGTGGTTGCGCCGGACCTGCGCACCCGGTGGATAACGCCTCCGGGCAAGTCACCAGGTCGCTAGCTGATCCGGCCTGCTGTGGAAGACCGATTGAGACGACAACTGAGACGAGGCGGCCCGCCGGTCATCCGGCGGGCCGTTTCCGTTGCTGGTCGGAGTGTGGGCGCGGCAGGTTTCGAACCTGCGACCCCTCGCTTGTAAGGCGAGTGCTCTCCCACTGAGCTACGCGCCCGGGACCACCTCTGACCAAGGCGGCCGGCGGCGGAAAGCTTACCCTGCCCGCCGCCGACCGCCGAAGGCGCCAGCGCCGGTCAACGCCCCGACGGCAGCGCCAGGGCCGACCGCCGAGGGCGTCGGGCCATTCACGGCACCGGCGCCGAGGAGCCATCAGGCCGCCGCGGCCTCCGCCAGGGCCTTGCGCCACGCCTGCTGGTCGCGCGCCTCGCCGGGCATGTTCATCTCGGCGAACCGGACCACGCCGGCCTTGTCGATGACGAAGGTGCCCCGGTTGGCGATGCCGGCCACGTCGTTGAACACCCCGTACGCCTGGGCCACCGCTCCGTGCGGCCAGAAGTCGCTGAGCAGCGGGAACTGGTAACCCTCCCGGTCGGCCCAGACCTTGTGGCTGTAGACCGAGTCGACGCTCACGGTGAGCACCTGGACGTCGTCGTTGACGTACTCGTTGAGGTTGTCCCGCACCTCGCACAGCTCACCCTGGCAGACACCGGTGAAGGCGAGCGGGTAGAAAACCAGCAGCACGGTCTTCTTGCCACGCAGGTCCGACAGCCGGACCTCCTGGTTGTTCTGATCCTTGAGGACGAAGTCCGGCGCCTCGGCACCTACCTCGATCGGCATGCGAGCTCCTTGGTAGTCACGGTAGGTCCCCAGCCTGCCATGGGCGCCGACCGGACCGGCCGGCACCCGGGGACACCGCGCCTACTTCTTGCCCTTGCTGCCCCGGCGCAGCACCAGACGGGCACCGCTCCAGTCCTTGCCGGCGTTGATCGTCGAGGTCTGTTGGAGGCCAGCCGTGGGGGCCGACTCGCTGATCTCGCTCGGCTCGACGTGGCCCTCCCGACCCGCCTTGGGGGTCAGCAGCCACACCACGCCGTTGTCGGCCAGCGGGCCGAGGGCGTCGACGAGCAGTTCGAAGAGGTCACCGTCGCCGTCCCGGTACCACACCAGCACCGTGTCGACCACCTCGTCGGTGTCTTCGTCGACCAACTCGCCGCACCGGTCCGTCAGGGCGTCCCGGAGATCCTGGTCGACGTCGTCGTCGTACCCCATCTCCATGACGACCATCCCCGGCTCGATGCCGAACCGGTCCGCCAGGCTCCGCACCCCGTCGGCGGCCTGACCCGCGGTCGCGCTCACTGTCGCGTGCCTCCTCATCTCAGCTGCCTCGGCGTCAGGTCGACGCCGACAGGCAGAGTTCACACAGTTGTCTGTCGGCGCGCAAGTGGCGCACCGGGGTGCCCAGGAATTTACCCTGCCAGCAACGTCTGGGCACCCTCGGTGATGGCGTCCTCCGTGACCAGTACCTGACGGGCCGCCGGCCCCAGGGGTATGAACGAGTCCACAGATGCCACTCTACGCACAGATCCGACATAACCGGCGTCGACAAGTGCCGCTATGACGCCCTCGGCCACGCCACCGGACCTCCTCGTCTCGTCCACCACCAACACCCGGCCGGTCGCCGTCGCCTCCCGCACCAGATCCGCCACCGGCAGCGGCGCCAGCCAGCGTAGGTCCACCACCCTGGTGCCGACGCCATCGACCGCCAACCGCGCGGCCACCCGCAGCGACATCCGCACCCCGTTACCGAACGTTATGATCGTCATGTCCTCGCCGGACCCTACCGGGTACACCCTGGCCCGGCCGATCGGCACGTGGGCATCCGCCCAGGCCGCCGGCTCCAGGTAGGGTGCCAACCACTCCTCGTCACCGTCGGTGTACAGATCGCGGGTGTGATAGAGCGCGATCGGCTCCAGGAAGACGCACACGCTGCCATCCACCTCCGCGCTGGCCAGGCAGGTCCGCAGCATGGGCGCCGCGTCGTCCGGCCGCGCCGGTGCCGCCAGCACCAGACCGGGTACGTCCCTGAGCACGGCGATCGAGTTGTCGTTGTGGAAATGGCCACCGAACCCCTCCTGGTAGCCCAGGCCCGGCAGCCGGAGCACCATCGGATTCCGGTACGCGCCCCGCGAGAAGAACCGCATCGTCGCCGCCTCGCCACGCACCTGGTCCTCGGCGTTGTGCAGGTACGCCAGGTACTGGATCTCCGGCACCGGCAGCAACCCGGTGAGCCCCGCCCCGAGCGCGAATCCCAGCACCGACGTCTCGTCGAGCAGCGTGTCGAACACCCGAGCCGGTCCGAACCGCTCCCGCAGCCCCTTGGTCACGCCGTACACCCCGCCCTTGACCGCGACATCCGCGCCGAAGACCGCCATCGCGGGGTTTCCGGACAGGCCATCGGCCAGCGCCGCGTTTATCGTCTGGGCGAGGGTCAGCGGCCCGGCCTGCTCCGGCAGCCGCCCGCCGAACGCCGCCTCCCGACCGGCCGCGAGCGCGTCCGCCGCCTCGGCGGCCCGGGCGGTGACCAGCAGCGAGACGCGGGCCGGCCGGCGCGGCGCCAGCGGGGCGACCACGGCGGCGGCGCCGGCCAGCTTCTCCTCCGCCAACACCTCCTCGGCCAGTGCGCGGACCCGCCAGCCGATCTCGTCGTACCGAGCCAACAGCTCCGCCGGCTCGACCAGGCCGGCCGTCACCAGCAGCCGGGCGGACGCCAGCAGCGGGTCCCGGGCCACGTCCCGGTCGATCGCGTCGGCCGGCCGATACGCCACCTCGGCGTCCGCGCCGGCATGCCCCATCAGTCGTACGGTGGTCAGGTGCAGCACCGCGGGGCGGCGGTGCCGGCGTACCCAGGCTGCCGCCTCGGTCGCGACCTGGTGCGTCGCGACCAGGTCGGTGCCGTCGGCAGTGAAGTACCGCAGCCCCGGACGCGAACGCAGCGTGGCGGCCACCCAGCCGTCCGGCGAACGCACGCTGATGCCCAGGCCGTTGTCCTCGCAGACGAACAGCACCGGCACCCGCAGGCCGGTGTGGTCGCACCAGCCGGCCGTGTTGAACGCCGCGGTCGCGCTCGCGTGGTTGACGGAGGCGTCGCCGAACGAGCAGACCACGATCGCGTCCGAGGGCCAGGGAGAGCCGCCCAGCCGGCGCTGCCGTTCGATGGCCAGCCCCACCCCAACCGCGCGCGGCAGGTGGGAGGCGATCGTCGAGGTGGTGGGAACGACCGCGTACGCGGCGTTGCCGAACACCTTGTGCCGGCCGCCGGCGATCGGTTCGGCCGCCGACGCGACCACCCCGCGCAGCACGTCACGGGCCGATTCCTCGATCCACCGCGGCAGCTCACCGGCGCCCGCGGCCGGGCCGTCCGTCCCGCCATCGTCGGCGGCGGCAGCGACTCCGTCGTCCGCTCCGGCATCGTCGACCGGCGAGCCGACATGGACCGGCACGGCGTCGGCTGTCGGTCCAACCGCGCCGTCCGCTGTGGGTTCGGCAGGCAGCGACTGCGCCACCCGGGTGCAGTAGAACCCGCCGGATCGGTAGTGCAGCAACGCCGGGTCGGTCGGCCGGAGCGCGGCCGCCACCGCCGCGTTTCCCTCGTGCCCGGACGAGGAGATCGTGTAGTAGCCCTCACCGAAGCTGCGCAACCACCGCGCGGCGAGATCGAGGTGCCGGCTGGTCACCTGCGCGTCGAACAGCATTCGTGCCTGGTCACCGGTGAGCGGCGCGCCGTCGCGTACCGGCTCCTCCGGCGCGCGACGCTGGGCCGGACCGACCAGTCCAGCCACCGCGCTCCGGAACCGCTCGTCCACATCTTGAGGGGTGGTCACGCCGGACAGCATTACCGATCCGTGCCGGCATCGCCCACTACAGAGGGCGCCAAACATCCGCGTGTCGCGACATTCGTCCAGGTCAAACGTTGATCAGTCGATCGGGGCGGCGCCGCCGGACACCTTCGGGAGCAGGTCCCGCAACGTGGTCAACTCGCCGTCGGTCAACCCGGCGAGCAGCCGGGAGTCAGCCATCACCCGGTGGACATCGGCCCGTACCCGCCGGCCGGCGTCGGTCACCACGAGCGTCTTCAACCGCCGGTCGGTCGGGTCCGGCGCCCGCCGCACCAGCCCGGCCTCTTCCAGCCGGTCGACCAGAGCGGTGACGTTGGACCGGTCACACGCCAACTCGTCAGCCAGGTGGCGGGCCGGCATCGGACGGTCGGGGTCGAGAGCGGCCAACGCCCGGGCGGCGGCCGGCGTCAGACCGAGCGCCGTCACGTCCTCGTCGATCGCCTGCCGCAGCGCCCCGGCGATCCGGGTGAGATGGCGTACCACGTCCGCACCGGCCGCAGCCCGGCCGGCACCCGCCGTGGAAGCGTGCCGGGTGGGATGCGCCATCCCCCCATGGTACGGATCATCGCAGCGCCCGCCGGGCGACGATGGCCACCACCAGCAGCACGGCCCCGAGGATCGCCGTGGCCGCCCCGAAGGCGCCCGCCGACCGACCGCCCTCGGGGCCGGCCGACGCGAGGTAGAACGCGCCGACGGCCGCCACCCCCAGCACGCTTGCCAGCAGCGTCCCGGTGGAGATGAGCGCGGAGAGCGAGGCAGCCGCAGCCGGGGGCACCAGCCCGGACATCCGGCCGACAAGCGGGGAGAACCCGGCCGCGTGGCCCGCGCCGGCCAGCAGCAGGAGGGCACTCGCCGGCAACCACGGCCACCCGTCCCGGCTGATCACCGCCACCATCGCCACCGTCACCGTCATCATCAGCGGTCCGGTGACGGGCAGTCGGCCCGCCGCTCGGGCCGGCAGCCGCGGAGCGGTCAGGCTGGCCACCGCGAAGCCGGCGGCGTACGGGACGAAGGCCAGGCCGGCGTCAAGGGCGGAGAAGCCCAGCCCGTCCTGCAACCGCAGGGTGAGCACGAACAGCAGGCTCGCGTAGCAGCCCATGATCAGAAAGCAGGCGGTGAGGCCGGCGGGCACCGACGGGAACCGCAGCACCGACAGGTCGAGCAGCGGCTGGCCACCGCGCCGGCCGAGCCGTCGCTGCCGGGCGAGCACGCCGACCAGACCGGCAGCGCCGACCAGCACCAGTACCGCGCGCAACGGCCCTGGCCAGCCCAGGTCCCGGCCCAGGACCAGCGGCAGCACCAGCACTGTCATCGCGCCGGCCAGGCCGGCGATACCGATCGGGTCCAGCCGGTCCGGTCGACCGGCGCCCGGCCCCGCGCCAGGCAGGTGTCGGCGGCCGGCCACCAGCAGCAGTACGCCGATCGGCACGTTGATCAGAAACGCCGCGCGCCAGGCCAGGCCCGCCGGACTCCAGGTGACCAGCAGCCCGCCGACGATCTGGCCGGCGGCGACACCGAGCGCCAACACCAGCGAGTACCAGCCGATCGCCCGGTCGCGTCGGGCTCCGGTGAACTCCCGCTGGATCAGCGAGAGCACCTGCGGCACCAGCAGCGCCCCGGCGAGCCCCTGGAACACCCGGGCGACCACCAGCACCCACGGTTGCGGGGCCAGCCCGCACGCGGCCGAGGCCGCCGTGAACGCGGTCAGGCCGAGCTGGAAGATCCGCGAGTAGCCGTAGCGGGCGCCCAGTCGGGCGCCGGTGACCACGAAGACACCGAAGGCGAGCGTGTAGCCCGCCAGCACGAGTTGTGTCACCGCGGCGGACGCGGCCAGGTCGTCCCGGATGGCCGGGCCGGCCACCGCGGCGATGGACGTGTCCATCGAGGACATGGCCTGACCGGTAAGCAGGACGGCGAGCATGGCCGGACCGCCGCCCCGAACCGCGGCGACCGGGCCGGTCCGCGGCAGCGCGTTCGTCATGCGGACACTCTGGGATCGCCGGCCGGCGCCGGTCTTGAAGATTCTTGCGCCGGCTAACCTTCGGCAGTGCACGCCGTCACGACACTTGTCGACCGGCCGGACTTCACCGTCCGCCGGGTGCGCTGCCGGGAGGATCACACCCGCTGGTCAGCGCCGGAGCCGGTCGTCCGGTACGGGCTGGTGCTGGTCCGGCGCGGCGCGTTCCGGCGGCGCGGCCCCGACGGCACCGGGACGATCGACCCGACGATGGGCTATCTGAACGTACCGGGCAGCGAGGAGCAGTTCGCCCATCCGGCGGGCGGCGACGAGTGCACGGCGATCGGTGTCTCCCCCGACCTGTGGCACGGGCTCGTGGCGGAACGACCCACGCCGGCCGCCCTCTACGTCGACGCCCGGGTGGATCTGGCGCACCGGCTGATGCTGCGCGGCGCGCCGGAGGACCCCGACTTCGCGGCGGCGGAACACCTGCTCCGGCTGCTCGCCGCCGCCGTGCGCGGCACCGCCGACCGGACGGGCAGCTGGCGTACCGGACGGGACCGGGCTCTGGTCGACGGGGCCCGCGACGCGCTGCGCGCCGGCCATCCCGCGGCGGTCGGGTTGGTGCCGCTGGCCCGGCTGCTCGACGTCTCGCCGTACCGGCTGAGCCGCTCCTTCCGGGCGGAGGTCGGCGTGTCGCTGACCCGCTACCGCAACCGGCTGCGGGTCGGGCGCGCGGTGGAGGCGTTGCAGCGGGGTGCCGACGACCTGGCCGGGCTCGCCGCCGAGCTGGGCTTCGCCGACCAGGCGCACCTGACCCGCACGATGCGCCAGCACCTGGATCACCCGCCGGGCCGGCTCCGCCACCTCCTGCGCTGAACGCCCGGGGTGTCATCCACCGTCGATCTCCACGGGCAGCGCGCGTTACCTGCCGTCCATCGACTGCCGTGAGGATCCTGGGAGTCCGTTTCTCCCGGATCGTTGGAGCTGCGATGAACCTGACTCGACGTACCCTGCTGGCCACCGGAACGGTGGCCGGTGCCGCCGGCGCCATCGCCGGCCTGCCCGCCACGGCCGCCGCGAAGCCGAGCGGGCCGCTGCGTCAGGACCCGTTCACCCTCGGCGTCGCCTCCGGCGACCCGGACCACGACGGATTCGTGCTGTGGACCCGGCTGGCGCCGCAGCCGCTCGCCGAGGACGGTCTCGGCGGGATGCCGGCCCGGACCGTACCGGTGCACTGGGAACTGGCCGCCGACGAGCGATTCCGGCACGTGGTGCGGCGCGGCGTCGCGCTGGCCCGCCCGGCCACGGCACACAGCGTGCATGTGGAGCTGAACGGGTTGCTACCCGGCCGGGAGTACTTCTACCGGTTCCGGGCCGAGCGCTACATCTCGCCGGTCGGCCACACCAGGACGGCCCCGCCGCCGTGGACCATGCCGGCCAGCCTGGCGATGAGCTTCGCCTCGTGTTCCCAGTTCGAGCACGGGTACTTCACCGCCTATCGGCGGCTCGCCGAAGACGAGCCCGAGCTGGTCCTGCACCTCGGTGACTACCAGTACGAGTACACAAGGGACACGTACACCATCCCCGGCGGCAACCCGCGCGACCACGAGGGACCGGAGACGGTCACGCTGGCCAACTACCGGCAGCGGCACGCCCAGTACAAGACCGACCCCGACCTCCAGGCCGCCCACGCCGTCGCGCCATGGGCCGTCGTCTGGGACGACCACGAGGTCGACAACAACTGGGCCGACGAGGTGTACGAGAAGCCGGAGATCCCGCAGCCGGAGTTCCTGGCCCGCCGGGCGGCCGCGTTCCAGGCGTACTACGAGAACATGCCGCTGCGGCGCACCTCGATTCCGCGCGGCATCGACATGCAGCTCTACCGTCGGCTCCGGTGGGGCCGGCTGGCGACGTTCCACCTGCTGGACACCCGGCAGTACCGGGACGACCAGGCGTGCGGCGACGGCTACGACGCCTGCCCGGCGGCGTACGACCCGGCACGGTCGATCACCGGCGCCGAGCAGGAACGCTGGCTGATCGACGGGTTCAACCGCTCGGACGCCCGCTGGGACGTGCTCGGGCAGCAGGTCTTCTTCGCCCAGCGGGACAACAACGCCGGGCCGCTCACCGTGACCAGCATGGACGCCTGGGACGGGTACGCGGCCTCCCGCGACCGGATCACCCGGGGCTGGGTGGCCGCCGGGGTCCGCAACCCGGTGGTGCTGACCGGCGACGTGCACGCGCACTGGGCGTCCGACCTGAAGCTGGACTACACCGACCCGACCTCCCGCACCGTCGGCAGCGAACTG
This sequence comes from Plantactinospora sp. GCM10030261, assembly GCF_042666615.1. Taxonomy (NCBI): domain Bacteria; kingdom Bacillati; phylum Actinomycetota; class Actinomycetes; order Micromonosporales; family Micromonosporaceae; genus Plantactinospora; species Plantactinospora sp. GCM10030261. The sequence goes on along the minus strand of NZ_JBHTDD010000004.1, from coordinate 164,646 downwards.
GTCTGCTCGTCGATCACCTCGGGTGGGGACGGGGCCGACTCGGTCACCGGCTCGCACCCGTGGCTGGCCATCAACCCGCACCTGCGGTTCCAGAACAACCTGCGTGGATACGTACGGACCACGATCACCCCCGGTCAACTGGCTGCCGACTTCATGGTGCTGCCGCACGTCACGACGCCCGGCGCCCCGGCTCACCGGCGGGCCACGTTCGTCACCGAGGACCGGGTGCCCGGCCTGCACCTGACGTACGACCGGCCGCTCGACCCGGCGCCGGCAGCCCGGGGCACCGGACCGGACCAGGGCCAGCGGACGGTGGAGCAGGAGACCGTCCGCCCGTGATCCGCACCCCGCGGGGGCGGCGCCGCACGGTCTCCGCCGTCCCCCGGGGCTCGGTCGCGGCTCGCGCACCCGCCACCGTCGCCCGATGGCTGGTCCCGTCGGCGGATACGGCCACCGGACGGGCCGGCGGGTCAGCCGGCGCCCGGCCTGCGGGTCAGCCGGCGAGGAAGGAGAACCGGACCTGGCGGGTCGGATTGTCCCCGTTGGGGTCGACCAGGCAGATCGACTGCCAGGTGCCGAGCGCCAGCTCGCCGTCGACCACCGGGACCGACGCGTACGGCGGCACCAGGGCGGGCATGACGTGGTCCCGACCGTGCCCGGGTGAACCGTGCCGGTGCCGCCACCGGCTGTCGGTGGGCAGCAACTCGTCCAGCGCGGTGATCAGGTCCTGGTCGGACCCGGAGCCGGTCTCGATGAGGGCCAGCCCGGCCGTGGCGTGCGGCACGAATACGTGCAGCAGGCCGTCGCCCTGTCCCGCGACGAACCGGCGTGCCTCGTCCGTGATGTCCCGGACGCTCGGCCGCGAGCCGGTGTTGATGGTGATCACGTCGGTACGCATGGCTGACAGTCTTACCCGCGCATGCGGTCGACAAGTGCCCTCGGGCAAGGGAATCCGACAACAGGGCCCCCTCCCTGCGGTTACTGGTCAGTACGTGTGTCGAGCGTCGCCTCTCCGGGCGCCGGAGGTGACGCGCCCCCGCCGGAGAGGGCAGTATGGGCGTCAAGAGACCTATTCCACACACACCCGAGGGAACGCCTGTGGCAACGGAGCGCAAGCGCCCGGTGATCAGCGACGGCCTACCGAGCCAGCTGCCGGACATCGACCCGGAAGAGACCGCCGAGTGGGTCGAGTCGCTCGACGGCGTGATCGACGAGCGGGGCGCGAAGCGGGCCCGGTACGTGATGCTCCGCCTGCTGGAGCGCGCCCGTGAGCGCCAGGTCGGGGTCCCGCCCCTGACCACCACCGACTACATCAACACGATCCCCCCGGAGCAGGAGCCCTGGTTCCCCGGCGACGAGCACGTCGAGCGCCGGCTCCGGGCGTACATCCGGTGGAACGCCGCCATGCTCGTGCATCGCGCGCAGCGGCCGGAGATCGGTGTCGGCGGTCACATCTCGACGTACGCGAGTTCGGCCTCGCTCTACGAGGTGGGCTTCAACCACTTCTTCCGGGGCAAGGACCACCCGGGCGGCGGCGACCAGATCTTCTACCAGGGGCACGGCTCACCGGGCATGTACGCCCGCGCCTACCTGGAGGGTCGACTCAGCGAGAACCAGCTCGACGGGTTCCGCCAGGAGTTGTCGCACCCCGGCGGCGGGCTGCCGTCGTATCCGCATCCCCGGCTCATGCCCGACTTCTGGGAGTTCCCCACCGTCTCCATGGGTCTTGGCGGGATCAACGCCATCTACCAGGCGCGGTTCAACCGCTACCTGCGGCACCGGGGCATCAAGGACACCTCCGACCAGCACGTCTGGGCGTTCCTCGGTGACGGTGAGATGGACGAGCCGGAGACCCTGGGCGCCATCGGCGCGGCTGCCCGCGAGGAGCTGGACAACCTCACCTTCGTGATCAACTGCAACCTCCAGCGGCTCGACGGTCCGGTACGCGGCAACGGCAAGGTGATGCAGGAACTGGAGGCGTTCTTCCGGGGCGCCGGGTGGAACGTGATCAAGGTGGTCTGGGGTCGGGAGTGGGACCCGCTGCTCGCCGCCGACACCGACGGCGCGCTTGTCAACCTGATGAACGTGACGCCGGACGGCGACTACCAGACCTACAAGGCCGAGTCCGGGGCGTACGTGCGGGAGCACTTCTTCGGCCGCGATCCGCGCACCCGCAAGATGGTCGAGCACCTGTCCGACGACGAGATCTGGAACCTCAAGCGCGGCGGGCACGACTACCGCAAGCTGTACGCGGCGTACAAGGCGGCCGTGGAGCACACCGGTCAGCCCACCGTGATCCTCGCCAAGACGATCAAGGGTTGGACGCTCGGCTCGCACTTCGAGGGCCGCAACGCCACCCACCAGATGAAGAAGCTGACGCTGGAGGATCTGAAGACCTTCCGCGACCGCCTCTACCTGGACATCCCGGACAAGGCGCTGGAGGACAACCCGTACCTTCCGCCGTACTACCACCCGGGCGAGGACTCCGAGGAGTTCGCGTACCTCAAGGAGCGGCGGGCCGCGCTCGGCGGCTACCTGCCGTCCCGCCGGCAGCACAAGGGCTCGCTGCGGATCCCGGAGACCGAGCGGTTCGGCGACATCAAGAAGGGCTCCGGCAAGCAGAAGGTCGCCACCACGATGGCCTTCGTCCGGCTGCTCAAGGACCTGATGAAGGATAAGGAGTTCGGCAAGCGCTGGGTGCCGATCATCCCGGACGAGGCCCGTACCTTCGGAATGGACTCGCTGTTCCCGACGCAGAAGATCTACTCGCCGCACGGCCAGAACTACACCCCGGTCGACCGCGAGCTCTTCCTGTCGTACAAGGAGGCCACCGGCGGGCAGATCCTGCACGAGGGGATCAACGAGGTCGGCTCGGTCGCCTCGTTCACCGCCGCCGGCTCGTCGTACGCCACGCACGGCGAACCGATGATCCCGATGTACATCTTCTACTCGATGTTCGGCTTCCAGCGGACCGCCGACAGCCTGTGGGCGGCCGCCGACCAGATGGCCCGGGGCTTCCTGCTCGGCGCCACCGCCGGACGGACCACGCTCAACGGCGAGGGGTTGCAGCACGAGGACGGGCACTCGCACCTCATCGCGGCCACCAACCCGGCGGTCGTCGCGTACGACCCGGCGTTCGCGTTCGAGGTGGCGTACATCGTCGAGGACGGCCTGCACCGGATGTACGGCGAGAATCCGGAGAACGTTTTCTACTACCTCACGGTCTACAACGAGCCGATCGTGCAGCCGGCGGAGCCGGCCGACGTCGACGTCGAGGGGATCCGGCGGGGGATCCACCGGTACGCCCCGGCGCCGGAACTCGCCGACGACGCGCCGCGGGTCAACCTGCTGGCCGCGGGCACCGGCATGCAGTGGGCGCTCAAGGCGCAGCAGTTGCTGGCCCAGGACTGGGGGGTGGCCGCCGACGTCTGGTCGGTCACCTCGTGGACCGAGCTGCGCCGGGACGCCGTCGAGTGCGAGGAGCACAACCTGCTCAACCCGGGCGGTGAGGCGCGGGTGCCGTACGTGACCAGCAAGCTCGCCGAGGCGGACGGTCCGAAGATCGCGGTCAGCGACTTCATGCGGGCGGTGCCGGACCTGATCGCGCGCTGGGTACCGGGCGACTACACCTCGCTGGGCACCGACGGCTTCGGCTTGTCCGACACCCGGCACGCGCTGCGCCGGCACTTCCACGTGGACGCCGAGTCGATCGCGGTGGCCGCGCTGCGCCAGCTCGCGGTCAGCGGCACCGTGCCAGCCACGGTGCCGGCCGAGGCGGCCAAGAAGTACGCCATCGAGGACGTCACCGCCGCCCCCGTAGGCGAAACCGGCGGCGACTCCGGCTAACCCTCCCTGTCCCCTCCCCCTGGGGCCCCACCCCCTTTCCCGTCGATCTAGGGCAGATGGTCGTGATTGGAGATCAACACGCGACCATCTGCCTTAGATCGGCGGTGGGGAGGGGCCGGGGGGTGGGGGACAGGGGGGTGGGTCAGTGGGTGAGGAGGCCGAGGCCGGGGTCGGCGGGCTCGGCTGCGCCGGCGCCGACGGCGGCCGGGGACTTGTCCAGGGCGGCTAGGTTGGTCAGCCGAGCCAGGGAACTCTCCAGGTCGGCGCCGACCTTGCGCATGCCGAGGCGAAGCAGGGCACCGCTGACCTTGCCGGCCGGCCAACGGACCACGATCAGTCGCGCGGAGGTCCCCTCGGGTTCCTCGCTGAGCTGCACGTACACCTCGGTGCGCGCCTCGGCCCGAGCCCCCGCGCCCTTGGCCCGCTCCCGCCAGCCGATCAGCGTCGGCGGCTGATAGACGATCACCTCGGCCTCATGGCTGGCGCCCCGTCCCGACGCGTAGACCCGCTGCTTGCGCCCGTAACCCTCGCCGGACAGCACCTCGGCCTGCCGCACTCCGGCCAGCCAGGCGGGCAACTGATCGGCCCGCTGGACCACGTCCCACACCATGTCGATGGACGCACGCACGTACGCGCTGCGCTCAACCAGGATCATCTCGCCCGCCTCCGTCGAGGACATCACATGAATTTGTGCAGCTTATCCGTATTTAGGGGGTGAATCGGACAACTTTCCTTCGACACGCCGCGCGGTCTAAAGTCCCGAGGATCGTTCGCGTTTCTACCGGAGGCGAGATGAGCGACTCGGCGCCCATGCCCGGGTTCCCGGACGGCTTCACCTGGGGTGCGGCCACCGCGGCGTACCAGATCGAGGGCGCCACCCGCGACGGCGGCCGGGGGCCGTCCGTCTGGGACACCTTCGCCGCCCAACCGGGCCGGATCGCCGACGGCGGCACCGGCGAGGTCGCCTGCGACCACTACCACCGGTACGCCGAGGACGTGGCGCTGATGGCCGACCTCGGGATCGGCGCGTACCGGTTCTCCATCGCCTGGCCACGGATCCAGCCGGCCGGCACCGGTCCGGCCAACGCCGACGGGCTGGCGTTCTATGACCGGCTCGTCGACGAGCTGCTGAGCCACGGCATCGACCCGGTCGCCACGCTGTTCCACTGGGACCTGCCGCAGGCACTCGAGGATCGCGGCGGCTGGCTGACCCGGGACACCGCGCAACGGTTCGCCGGCTACGCGGATATGGTCGCCGAACGCCTCGCCGACCGGGTGCGGCTGTGGATCACGCTGAACGAACCGTTCGTACACATGACCTTCGGGTACGGCCTGGGCGTGCACGCGCCGGGTCGGACCGAGATGTTCGGCGCCTTCCCGGCCGCCCACCACCAGCTGCTCGGTCACGGACTGGCGGTGGCCGCGCTGCGCGCCCGTGGTGCGGCGGCGGTCGGCATCACCAACAACTACTCACCGGTCCGGATCATCGGCGCGGGCACCACGACGACCGACACCGGCGGCGGCGCGGGTGCCACGAGCACCAGCGGCACGAGCGCCGGCGCCGATCCGGGCACCACAAGCGGCGGCGCCGAACTCGCCGACCGGGCGGCCCGGGACGCATACCACGCGCTGCACAACCGGCTGTTCACCGACCCGCTGCTCGGCCGGGGCTACCCGGAACAGGCCCCGGGGCTGGACCTGTCCGTGGTACGCGACGGCGACCTTGACGTCATCGCCGCACCGATCGACACACTTGGCGTGAACTACTACAACCCGACCGGCGTCCGGGCCCCCGAGAAGGGCTCGCCACTGCCGTTCGAGCTGGTGCCACTTGCCGGCTTTCCGCGTACCAGCTTCGACTGGCCGGTCGTGCCGGACGGGCTGTACGACCTGCTGGTCGGCTTGCGCCGGGAGTACGGCGCCGGGTTGCCGCCGATCCAGATCACCGAGAACGGGTGCGCGTACGACGACGTGGTCGGCCCCGACGGCCGGTGTGCCGACCCCGAGCGGATCGCCTACCTCGACGGCCACCTGCGCGCCGTGGCCCGCGCCATCGACGACGGCGTCGACGTGCGCGGCTACTTCGTCTGGTCGCTGCTGGACAACTTCGAGTGGGCGGAGGGCTACACGAAGCGGTTCGGGCTCGTCCACGTCGACTACGCCACCCAGACGCGTACTCCGAAGTCGTCCTTCTCCTGGTACCGCGCCCTGATCAACCGCCGGTGACCACCCTCGACCCCACTCCGGGAGTGCCGGCGGCGCTCACCGAACCGACAGTCCGGGTCCGCGGCCGGTGGATCGCGCTGATCTTCGCGGCCAACCTCGGCGTCTGGATGGCCTTCTTCACGCCGATCCAGATCCTGCTGCCGCAGCAGATCGAGCGGATCGACCCGGCCGGCAAGGAAACAATGTTCGGCCTGGTCACCGGGCTGGGCGCGCTGGCGGCCGTGGTCGCCAACCCGCTGGCCGGGGCGCTGTCGGACCGCACCTGCCTCCGGTTGTTCGGCCGGGACCTCGGCCGCCGGCACGTCTGGACGGTCGGCGGCGCGCTGCTCGGCGCGGCGTCGCTGCTGCTGCTCGCGCAGCAGCGGACGGTGGCCGGGGTGGCGGTCGCCTGGGTGGCCGCTCAGGTGTGCTTCAACGCGATGCTGGCCAGCCTCACCGCGGCGGTGCCGGACCGGGTGCCGGTGACCCAGCGCGGCGGCGTGTCGGGCTGGATCGGCATCCCGCAGGCGCTCGGCCTGGTCGTCGGCGCGCTGCTGGTCACGGCGCTGGTGACCGGGAACGCCGCCGGCTACGCGGCGGTAGCCGGCGCCGTGATTCTGCTGGCGGTCCCGTTCGCCCTGTTCACGCCGGACGATCCGCTGCCCCGGGCGAACCGGCCGGTGCTGCGCTGGCGGGCGCTGGCAGCCGGGATGTGGATCAGTCCGCGCCGGTACCCCGACTTCGCGTGGGCCTGGGCCACCCGGTTCCTGGTGCAGATGGGCAACGCCCTCGGCACGCTCTACCTGCTCTACTTTCTCACCGACCGGGTCCGGCTGGCGGACCCGCAGGGCGGGCTGCTGGTGCTGATCCTGCTCTACACCATGGGCATGATGGCCACCGCCGTGGTTTCCGGCCGGCTCTCCGACGCCTCCGGCCGGCGCAAGGTGTACGTGATCGTGTCCGGTCTGGTGATGGCCGTGGCGGCGCTGTTGCTGGCCGGGTGGCCGATGTGGCCCATGGCGATGATCGCCGCGCTGCTGCTCGGCGCCGGGTACGGCGTCTATCTCGCGGTGGACGCCGCGCTGATCACCCAGGTGCTGCCCCGGGCCACCGACCGGGGGAAGGACCTAGGCGTGATCAACATCGCGAACTCGGCCCCCCAGGTGCTCGGCCCGGCGCTGTCCGCGCCGATCGTCGTCCACCTCGGCGGCTATCCCACCCTGTACGTGGTGACCGCGGTGGTGACCGTGCTCGGCAGCGTGCTGGTGCTGCGCATCCGCTCGGTGCCGTGAGCGACGCGGCGAGCGGACGGCGCCGGCCTTCCGGCTAGCCGGTCGCCAGCAGGGTGGCCACCGTGCCCACCAGGGTGACGGCGGCGGTCAGCGCCCCGGTCAGCACGAACCGCCGCCAGTCGATCTCCAACCCGGCCGCCCGGCAGCGGTCCCACCAGAGCAGGGTGGCGAGCGACGCCCAGGGCAACGGCAGCGGCCCCACGTTGGTGCCGACGAGCAGCCCCAGAAGCTGATCGGTGTGCCCGACCGGGACGACCGTCTCGGCGGCCAGGTACGCGGGCAGGTTGGTTATGACATTGGCCAACACCGCCCCAACACCGGCAGCCCGCCACACCCCGAGCGCCCCGGGGTCATCGCCCACGGCGGCGGCCAGCACGGTGGACAGGCCGTAGCGGCCGACCGTGTCGACGATCAGGAACAGGCCGGTCACCAGCGCCGGCAGCCGCCACGGGACCAGCTCCCAGCGCAGCGCCCGACGGTCCCGTACGGCGAACGCCACCACCAGCACGACGGCGCCGGCCACCGCGACAAGTTGGACCGGCGCGCCGGCCAGGACGCCGACGGCGAACCCGGTACAGGTCAGCGCGGCGATCCGGAACAGCAGCCGGTCGGCCGGCCGACGCGGCTCGGGCACCGGGACACCGCCCCGCGGGCGGGATCGGCGCCAGTAGCAGAACCACAGCCCGGCGGCGGTGATCGAGACCGCGACGAGCTGCGGCACCGCCATCCGTTCCGCGAACCGGGGTCCCGCCAGGTCGATCCGGTCGGCGGCCAGCAGGTTGGTCAGGTTGGACACCGGCAACAGCAGACTCGCCGTGTGGGCAAGCCACACCGTGGTCATCGCCAACGGCTCCGCTGGCAGGCCGGCCCGGACGGCCACGGCGATCAGCACCGGAGTCAGCAGCACCGCGGTGGTGTCCAGGTTGAGGATCGTCGTGGTCAGCGCGGCCAGGACCACGCACAGCGCGAACAGCGCCGGATAGCTGCCCCGGGCGACGCCGGCCAGCCGGTTCGCGAGGACGTCGAAGAGTTCCGCGCGGGCGGCCAGGTCGGCCAACACCAGCACGGCGGCCAGGAAGATCAGTAGCGGGCCGATCCGCGCCAGGGTGGCTCGCGCGTCGTAGCCGGGCTCCAGGCCGGTGGCCAGCATTCCCAGCCCGACCGCGAGCAGGGCCAAGGCCAGCAGGTCCACCCCGCTCCACCGGCGGCGCCGGGCCCGCGGAGCCGGCGTACCGGCCGGTCCGGCGGATCGGACGTCACCGCGCGTCATGGCCCCTCCTCGACCGCGGGGGGCGCCCCACCCTCCGGCCGGTCCTGTCTGCCCTGATCAGGCTGGTAGGTAAACCTGGTGGCGGGCACCCCGGGCGTCGACCGTAGGCTGGGGTCGTGACGGTACGCGTGCGCTTCGCCCCCTCCCCGACCGGTATGTTCCATGTCGGCGGCGCCCGGTCGGCGCTGCAGAACTGGATCTTCGCCAAGCAGCAGGGCGGGGTGTTCGTGCTGCGCGTCGAGGACACCGACGCCGCCCGCAACCGCCCCGAGTGGACCGAGGGCATCCTGTCGGCGATGGACTGGATCGGCATCGAGCGCGGCAGCTACGAGGGCCCGTACTTCCAGTCGGAGAACGCCGCCGAGCACCGGGCCGCCGCCCAGCGGCTGTACGCGGGCGGCCGGGCGTACTACTGCGACTGCACCCGCGAGGACGTGCAGCTGCGCGGCGGGACGCAGTACTCCGGGTACGACGGCCACTGCCGGGACCGCGCGCTGGACCCCGGCGAGAAGCGGGCGCTGCGGTTCCGCACCCCGGACGAGGGCGTCACCGCGGTGGTCGACCTGATCCGCGGTGAGCCGACCTTCGAGAACCGGCTCATCGAGGACTTCGTGATCGCCCGCGGCGACGGTTCACCGGTGTTCCTGCTGGCCAACGTCGTGGATGACATGACGCAGGGCATCACGCACGTGATCAGGGCCGAGGAGCACCTGCCCAACACGCCCAAGCAGCAGCTGCTCTGGGAGGCGTTGGGGGTGAAACCGCCGATCTGGGCGCACGTCCCCGTGGTGGTCAACGAGAAGCGGCAGAAGCTGTCCAAGCGGCGGGACAAGGTGGCGCTCGAGGCCTACCGTGACGAGGGTTACCTGCCCGACGCGATGCGCAACTACCTGATGCTGCTCGGCTGGGCGCCATCCGGGGACCGAGAAATCGTTCCGTGGTCGGTGATCGAGTCGGAGTACCGGCTGGAGGACGTGAACCCCTCCCCCGCGTTCTTCGACGAGAAGAAGCTGCGAGCGTTCAACGGCGACTACATTCGGGCACTGTCGATCGAGGAATTCACCGCGGCCTGCCGGCCGTGGCTCACCGGCACCGACACCATCCCGCCGCCGCCGTGGCAGCCGGAGGAGTTCGACGCGACCGCGTTCGCCGCGGTGGCGCCGTTGGCGCAGACCCGGATCGCGGTGCTCAGCGAGATCGTTCCCAACGTCGACTTCCTGTTCCTCGACACGCCGCTCATCGACGAGGCGGCCTGGGCGAAGGCGATGAAGGAGGGCTCGGCCGAGCTGCTCGACGCCACCGTCGCCGAGTTCGAGGCCGTCCCGGACTGGACCTCGGAGACACTGAAGGCGACCCTGGAGCGGGTCGGCGCCGACCGAGGGCTCAAGCTCGGCAAGGCCCAGGCGCCGGTCAGGGTGGCGGTGACGGGCCGTACCGTCGGGCTGCCGCTGTTCGAGTCGCTGGAGGTGCTCGGCCGGGACCGCACGCTGGTGCGGCTGCGGGCCGCCCGGATCCGGCTGCCCTGACTGCCCGGCACCCCGGGCCAAGTGTCAGGTGCGGGTCCAGAGCCGGTTCGGCACCCGGGGAAACGCCGCCGCCAGGAAACGCTCGGTGAGCCGGTCCCGGAGCAGGCAGTCCGGCCAGGCGTCGAGCACCTCGGCGAGGGTCCGGTAGCCGAGCGCCAACTGGAGCACGGCGTCCGGTGGGATGGCCGCGTGCGTACCGGGATCGGTGCTCGGGTCGGCGGCGCCCGGTGCCGGCGTCACGGCCGCCAGCTCGCCGTCGGTGAACCGCAATCGGGCGGCGCGACCGTACGTGTCGATGACCAGCTCGGACACGGGCCAGCGGAGTCCGGCGGCGGCCCACCGGGCCCGCAGCACCGGGGCCAGCCGGCCGAGCAGGTCGATCGGGTCGCCGGTGCGGACATACCAGGCCCTCGCGCGACGCGGTACGCCGGCCGGGCCGAACCGCGCCAGCGGATGGTCCACGTCGAGGATGGGGTGAATCGCGGTGAACGGCCGGTCCGCGGTCGCGTACCGTCGGCCGGCGTCGCCCAGGTACGCGTACATGGCGGCGGTCGCCGTCGGCCAGTCGGCCGGCCGTTCGCAGGCGGCCGCGAAGACGGCAAGTTCACCGCCGGCGTACAGCCGGGCGCCGTGCACCAGGTAGCCCCGCACCTCATCGCCGTTCGCCAGGACGGTGACCTGGCGCCGGACCAGGTCGGCCGATGCCCGGCCGGCGATCTCGTGCCGCCAGACCGCCGCGTCGCGGGGGCAGACCAGCGCGCCATCGTCACCGACCCGCTCGTCGACGCGGGCGAGGGCGGTCGCGTCGGCGACGGTGGCCGGACGGACAACCATGCCACGGTCCTCGGGGGCAGGCAGTGCCGCGGCCGGCACGGCGGAAGCACCGCCGTTGGACAAGGCGTAGTCGTAGCCGAGCCGGCGGTAGAAGTACGGGATCCCCTCGATCATCTGGATCGGCACCCCGTCGGCCGCGCACCGCTCGTGCAGCGCGGCGAACAGCCGCTGGGCGAGCCGGTGCCCGCGATGCTCCGGGTCGGTGCCGACCAGTTCCACCTGGGTCACCGGCAGCCGGAGCCCGGCCAACCTCCAGTCCTGTCGCAGGCTCACCAGGCTGGCCACCGGCCGGCCCGTGGACCGTTCCTCGACGACCAGGAAGTCGTCGGGCTTGACCGACGGATGGTCGCCGGACATCAGCCCGTCCACCCAGGCCGCGATGCCGGAGTGCGGACTCCCACCGGTCTTCGGCTGCAACTGCACCGCCGCCTGCAGACGGGACAGCTCGGCGCCGTCGGAGGCGCGGCCGGGACGGACGAGGTAACGGTCGGCATGGCTGGACATGCCTTACTTCTACCAGTCGGCCCGGAGCTTGGGTAATCCCGCCCGCTACGAACGGCGGCGGCGGACGACAAGCGTCCCGACCACGCCAGCCACCAGGAGGAGGCCGACCAGCAGGCCGCCGACCAGCCATCCACGGCCGGACTCACCGGCGGACGCGGCCGGAGCCGGTGCGGCGTCGGGGGTTCCGGAGACCGTCGCGGAGGTAGGCGCGCCGGTGCCGGACGGCTCAGCGCCGCCCGGCGAGGTTCCCGGGGACGGCGTGCCGGTCGGTGGGGCCGCCGCGGTGCCGGTGGTCAGGGTGAACCGGACCTCCCCCTTGACCGGATGCCCGTCGGCCGAGCCCACCTCGTACGAGACGATGTAGAGCCCGGCCAGTCCCGGTCGGAACGGCACCGTGACCTTGGATCCGGCGAAGGCGGGGGCGCCGCCGACGGCGTCGACGTTGTCCGGACCGGTCACCACGACCTTCGTCCGCTGTGGATTGAGCTTCGCCAGGAAGGTCAACTGCACGACGGCCGGCGCTGTCGCGACCCGGGCGCCGTTGGCCGGGACGCTTCCGGTGAGCGAGTTGTGCGCGGCCGCCGGTCCCGCTGGCGAGACCGCGGCCAGCGCACCCAGCAGGCTCGCCGCGAGCAGGCCGACGGCCCGCGTGACCCGGTCCCCCACGATGGCCTCCATCCGGTTACGATTCCAATGTCGATCACGTTTCGAAGATTTGTCGGTGCGGGATCGTGGAAAGTTCCACATACCGGTGGGTGGCTGCTCCCCGAGCGGTGATCTGCGCAATCGTCGCACCGGAACCCGACAAACGGTACCCGGCCAGCGATGATCACCTATTGCGTCCGGGATCCGCAGGGCGCCAGCCGTACATACTGGGCGAGGAGGTCGGCCATGGTGTGTGGGATGAGACGCCGGATCGGTTCCCTGCTGGTCGTCCTGGCGGGCGCCGCCGCGGCGCTGATCGGGTCGGTCGATCCCGCCCACGCGGCCCCCCGCCCGACGCCCACCTCGGTCACGATCAGCGGAACGGGCCTCGGCGAGCCGCTGGTCGTGCATGCCAAGGAGGACGAGGCCCTGTTCGCGGCCCTGCTCGGCCAGGTGAGCTGGCTGAGCGGCGCGGGGCAGGGCGGCGCGCCGAAAGACGCCGACCTGGGTCACAAGTACACGCTCGTGGTCGACGTCGAGGGAGCGGCCAAGCAGACGTACGACCTCTACCCGCTGGCCAAGGGCGGACCCCGGGCGTGCCGGCCGGGTAGGACCCCCGCGTGGTTCTACGGACGGCTCAACATGTCCGAGACCCTGCGGGCCGCCGGGGTGCCCCTCCCCGAGCAGGCAGAGAGCATCACCGGCGGCTTCGGCGGCGGCGACTCGCTTGTGGACGAGGACGTCGACCCGAAGCAGAACCTCGACCGGGTGCTGGGCGAGTTGCGACGGTTGTTCCTGCTCAACGCCGGGCTCATCGTCGTGCTCACGCTCGGTATCGGCGGGATCGCGCTGCTGGTCCGCCGCCGTACCCGCTGACCCGGCAGCGCGCCATATCAGCACCATCGGCCGGGTGGGCGTTCCCGACGAACCCGCCGGCTGCGCGGTCGCACGCCGCCGTGCCGATGGCCGCCCGCCCAGCCGGGCAGAATGCTCTGGCAGGGGGTGAATCCGTCCGCGCCGGCCGCCGGTCGCCCGGCGGCGGTGCCCGCCGCCCCGGCCGCCTCCCCCGACCGGCAGGGCTGCTCACCGTCGACGCAGTCGCGCCCGACCTCCCCGTGCACCATCGGCCCCCCTAGACCTCGACGTCGTCGGTGGTCCGCGGCCGGTGACCCCGCCGGAGCCGGTGCACCGGGCGACCGCCACCGCGTCCGGTCTGCCCACCGTACTGGTCGTTACCGACAGGCTCGCCGGCACCGTCCCCGAAGATCGTCCCGGAGGCCGGGCCGGGCACGCATACACCATTCGACGGACGGGCGGTGACCGGGCCGGTACCCGGGGATGAGGTGGGGCGGGCGGCGGTGTGCTGGGATCGGGGCATGACAGGTGCGGCGCTCTGGCGGCGGACGTGGGTGCGCGACGCCGGGTTGGCCGCCGCCTCGTACGCCGGTGGCCTGCTCCTGCTGGCCGTCGGGGCGGACTGGCGGCTCGACCCGGACGCGCCCGAGCCGACGGCGTGGTCCGCGGTGACCCTGCTGGCCACCTGCGTGGCGGTGGCGCTGCGCCGGGTTGCCAGCCGCGGCAGCCTGGCCCTGGGCACCGTCGCCGTCGCCGTCGACCAGATCTTCTGCGGGTCCCTGGCCACCGTGCTTGTCTACACCCAGGTGCTCTACGACGCCTGCGTGTACGGCTCACCGCGCACCTGGCGGTGGCTGCTCCGGGTCACCATCGGGCTGACCGTGCTCAGTGCGGCGGCGGGGGTGCTGGTCACCGGCCGCTGGTCCGGGGTCGCCTTCGGCGTGATCGTGGTGCTGGCCGGGCTGCTGCCGGTGCTCACCGGGATCAGCGTGCGGCAGTACCGTGACCAGGCCGCCGCCGCCCGAGCCCAGTCCGAGCAGACCGCCCGGCTGGTCGAACTGGACCGTAGCCAGGCCGTCACCGCGGAACGGCACCGGATGGCCCGCGAGTTGCACGACGTGGTCGCCAACCATCTCAGCGCGGTCGCCCTGCACGCCACCGCGGTGTTGTCCGTCCGCGACCTGGACCAGGCACAGGTCGACCAGGCCCTCCGGGTGATCCGGGAGAACAGCGTGCGCGGGCTCACCGAGATGCGCCAGATGATCGGCCTGCTGCGCGACCCCGGGAACCAGGCCACCGGCCGGGAATCCGGCGAACTCGCCAGCGGCGAGGAGCCCGGCGTGGAGCCGGCCACCCGGGTCAGCCTGGCCGACCTCGACGAGTTGCTGGAGCGCTCCCGGGCCGCCGGGCTGGCCATCCGGGCCGACATCACGGGCGAGGCGCGGGAGCTGCCGGTCGGGGTGGACCTCGCGGCCTACCGGATCGTGCAGGAGTCCCTCACCAACGCCCTCAAGCACGGTCACGGCGAGGTGGCGCTTATCGTCGGCTACCAGCCGGACCGGGTGACGGTCACCGTGGAGAACCCGCTGCCGACCGAGCCGGTCCCGTCCGCCGTACCCGGGGCCGGTGCCGGACTGATCGGCATGCGGGAGCGGGCCGCGCTGGTGGCCGGTCGGTTCGAGGCCGGCCCGGCGGACCGGCGCTGGCGGGTCCGCGCGGAGCTGCCCACCACCGAGGAGGTGTTGGCCGGGTGACTGGAAAGATCCGGGTGGTGCTGGCCGACGACCAGGAGGCAGTGCGGGCGGGATTGGCCCTGATCCTGGCCGGCGCCCCGGACATCACGGTGGTCGGACAGGCCGCCGACGGCGAGGATGCGGTGACCGCCTGCCGGGAGTTGCGTCCCGCGGTGGCCGTCCTGGATGTGCGGATGCCCCGGCTGGACGGCATTTCGGCGACCCGCCGCATCGTCGCCGAAGGACTGGCCGACGTGCTGGTGCTGACGACGTTCGACCTCGACGAGTACGTCTTCGGCGCGCTGCGGGCCGGGGCGGCCGGCTTCCTGCTCAAGGATACGGACGCGGAGGGCCTGGTGGCGGCGGTCCGGACCGTCGCCGGCGGCGAGGGGATCGTGGCGCCCGGGGTGACCCGCCGGCTGATCCGCGCCTTCGCCGCCACGGCGCCAAGCCCGTCGGCAACCGCCCGGGCGGCGGTGGACAGCCTGACCCCGCGGGAACGGGACGTGCTCGCCTGCCTCGGCCTCGGGCTGTCCAACCAGCAACTAGCCGAACGGCTGGCGATGGCGGAGAGCACCGCCAAGACGCACGTCAGCCGGATCCTGGCGAAGCTGGAACTGCGAAGCCGGGTACAGGCCGCGATCCTCGCCCAGGATCTCGGGCTCCCGGTGCCGTGAGGCACAACCGAAAGATCGATCTCGCTCTTCCCCTCCCTCAGCGCGCCCGGCCGGTGTCGACGTGACAGGCTGTGCGAATGCCGACCGGATCGACCCCCGAGGGTGAGGCCGGGGGCGACGGCGTGGACGGGCCACGCGCGGCCGCCGCCCGACCGGCGCCGAACGCCCCGGACCCCTCCGCCGCCCGACCGGCGCCGAACGCCCCGGACCCCTCCGCCGCCCGACCGGCGCCGAGCGCCCCGGACCTGACCGCCACCCTGCGCCGGATCGAGCGGTCCGCGGGCGCCCTCGCCACCGCCAGCGTGACCAGGATGGAGGAGACCCTGCCGTGGTTCCGCGGTCTCCCGGCGGAACAACGCTCCTGGGTCATGCTTGTCGCCCAGGCCGGCGTCCGGTCGCTCGTCGAGTGGCTGCGCAAGGGCGGCGGTGCGGCGGACAGCCCGCAGGAGGTCTCCGACGAGGTGTTCGCGGCGGCCCCCCGAACGCTGGCGCGCACGATCAGCCTCCAACAGACCGTCGCGTTGATCAAGGTGACGATCGACGTGGTGGAGGAGCAGGTGCCGCACCTGGCCGCGACCGGAGAGGAACAGCCGCTGCGCGAGGCGGTTCTCCGGTTCTCCCGGGAGATCGCCTTCTCCGCCGCCCGGGTCTACGCGAGGGCGGCCGAGAACCGGGGCGCCTGGGATGCCCGGCTCCAGGCGCTGCTGGTGGACGCCCTGCTGCGCGGCGACTCCCGGGACGTGCTGGCCAGCCGGGCGGCCGCGCTGGGCTGGGCGGACGCCCAGCCGGTGGCGGTTGCGGTGGGCCGTTCACCGGGCGGTGAGGTGGCCGCCGTGCTGCACACCCTCTACCGGGCTGCCCGCCGGTTGGGGGTGGAGATCATCGGTGGGGTGCACGGGGACCGCCTGGTGGTGGTGCTCGGCGGTGCCCCCGAGCCGCTGGCCACCACCGAGCGGCTGCTGGCCGGGTTCGGTCCGGGTCCGGTGGTGGTGGGTCAGGCCGTACCCAATCTGGACGACGCCACGGAGTCGGCGCGGGCCGCGGTCGCCGGCTACCGCGCCGCCCCCGCCTGGCCGGCGGCACCCCGCCCGGTCGCGGCGGTCGACCTGCTGCCGGAACGGGCGTTGGCCGGCGACTCGGAGGCCCGTCGCAGCCTGCGGCAGGACGTCTTCGCCGTGCTGGTTCGCGCCGGTGGGGAACTGCTGGCCACGCTGGACGCGTTCTTCGCCAGCGGCGGCGTGCTGGAGAGTGCCGCGCGCACGTTGTACGTGCACCCCAACACGGTCCGCTACCGGTTGCGACGGATCGCCGAGGTGACCGGCTATTCGCCGCTGACCGCCCGGGACGCGTACGCGTTGCGGGTGGCGTTGACCATCGGCCGGCTGGACCCGGTGACCCCACCCGTCTCGAACCAGACGTGAGGCACGTCGAAACAGACGCGCGCCGCCCCCAAACAGGCATGAATCGGACCTCACACTGGCGCGCGGCGATGGTCTCCATACATATTTAGAGGATTCCCACAAAGGCTGTAGTGTGGTTTGGTGACTGCCGGCAACCATGTGACCGACCGGTATCCCGCAGAGTCGAATACGTGCTAGCCGTACTCTCCCCCGGCCAGGGTGCCCAAAAGCCCGACTTCCTTCGCCCGTGGCTCGACCTGCCCGGCGCGCCGTCCCGGCTGCGCTGGTGGTCCACCGTCTCCGGCGTCGACCTGATCCACCTCGGCACCGAGGCCGACGCCGAGGAGATCCGGGACACGGCCCGCACCCAGCCTCTGCTGGTGGCCGCCGCCCTGCTCGCCGCCGAACATCTCCCGATGTACGACGTGGCGCTCACCGCCGGACACAGCGTCGGGGAACTGGGCGCCGCCGCGCTGGCCGAGGTGCTGACCCCGGAGACCGCGATCGCCCTGGCCGGTGTGCGGGGTCGGGAGATGGCGGCGGCGTGCGCCCAGGAACCGACCGGGATGGCGGCGGTGCTCGGCGGAGACGCCGGCGAGGTCCTCGCCGCGATCGAGTCACACGGGCTGCACCCGGCCAACCGCAACGGCGCCGGTCAGGTGGTCGCCGCCGGTGCGGTCGACCGGCTGGAGAAGCTGGCCGCCGAACCCCCGGCCCGGGCCCGGGTGACCACCCTCAAGGTGGCCGGCGCGTTCCACACCCCCTACATGGACCGGGCCGAGCAGGCGCTGGCCGGCGTGGCGGCCGGCGTGCGCGGCACCGACCCGGCCCGCATCCTGCTGTCCAACCTCGACGGCGCGGCCGTCACCAACGGCCGGGAGATGGTGCAACGACTGGTCCGCCAGGTCACCGCGCCGGTTCGCTGGGACCTGTGCATGCGTACCCTGGCCGACCTCGGAGTGACCGGCATTATCGAGCTGCCGCCCGCCGGCACCCTGGCCGGTCTCGTGAAGCGCGAGCTGAAGGCGACCGGCGTACCGGAGATCGTCACCCTGAACACCCCGGACGACCTGCCGGCCGCCCGGGATCTCATCGCCCGGCACGGCACCGTCGCCGGACACGAGCCGACCATCTCGTTCCGGGTGGTGGTGGCCACCACGGCCGGCACCTTCGAACCCGCCGCGGACCTCGCCGAGGGTGCCCCGGTCCGCACCGGTCAGGTCATCGGTCAGGTGGTGACCCGGCAGGGCAGTGTCGAGGTCACCGCGCACGGCGACGGCGTACTCACCGAATGGCTCGCCGACCACGACGATCCGGTGGCGCCGGGCCAGCCCGTGGCCCGCGTCGGCGGCCACCTCTCCTGACCCGCCCCACGTCCACGAACGAAGGGATGACACATCCGATGGGTTCCCGCCTTGTGGCGATGGGGCACTACCAGCCCTCCCGCGTCCTCACCAACGACGAACTGGCCCGGATGGTGGACACCAGCGACGAGTGGATCCGGGACCGGGTGGGCATCGCCTCCCGTCGCATCGCGGACACCGAGACGGTGGCCGACATGGCCACCGCGGCTGCCGGCAAGGCCCTGGCCAACTCCGGTCTTACCCCCGCCGACATCGACATGCTCGTGGTCGCCACCTGCTCCTCGGTCGACCGCAGCCCGAACGTCGCCTGCCGGGTCGCGGCCAAGCTCGGCATGGCCGCCCCGGCGGCGTACGACCTCAACACCGCCTGCTCCGGCTTCTCGTACGCGCTCGGCACCGTCGACCACGCGCTGAGCGCCGGCGCGGCCCGCAACGCCATCGTCATCGGCGCCGAAAAGCTCTCCGACTTCACCGACTGGACCGACCGGTCGACCTGCATCATCTTCGGTGACGGCGCGGGCGCCGCCGTGGTGACCGCCACCACCGAGGGCGAGCCGAGCGGGGTCGGCCCGGTCGTCTGGGGCTCGGTGCCGGCGAAGAGCGACGCGGTACGGATCGAGGGCTGGCGCGCGTACATCCAGCAGGAGGGGCAGGCGGTGTTCCGCTGGGCCACCACGGAGCTGGCGCCGCTGGCCCTCCAGGCGTGCGAGCGGGCCGGCGTGGCTCCCGAGGAGATCGCCGCCTTCGTCCCGCACCAGGCCAACACCCGGATCATCGACGGCATCGTGAAGCGGCTCGGCATGCCGAACGCGATCGTCGCGAAGGACCTCGTCGAATCCGGCAACACCTCGGCCGCGAGTGTGCCGCTGGCCCTGTCCAAGCTGGTCGAGCGCCGGGAGGTGCCCTCGGGGGCGCCGGTGCTGCTGTTCGGCTTCGGCGGCGGTCTCACCTACGCCGGGCAGGTCGTCCGCTGCCCGTGACGCACGTCCGGTCCGGCGGCGTCCGCGCCTCGGACCGGCACCATCCGCACACCACAATTGCTCCACCCACCGTTGAGAGGAACCGAACCACAATGACCCGTGACGAGATCACCGCCGGCCTCGCCGAGATCCTCGAGGAGGTCGCCGGGGTGAACCCGGACGACGTGGCCGTGGACAAGTCGTTCACCGACGACCTGGACGTCGACTCGCTCTCCATGGTGGAGGTCGTGGTCGCGGCCGAGGAGAAGTTCGGGGTGAAGATCCCGGACAACGAGGTGCAGAACCTCAAGACCGTCGGCGACGCCGTCAGCTATATCGAGGCGCAGTCCTGACATGAGTCGCACCGACGTCGTCGTCACCGGGCTCGGCGCGACGACCCCGCTCGGCGGGGACGTCGCGTCGACCTGGGAAGCCATGGTCGCCGGCCGTTCCGGGGTGAGTCCGCTCACCCAGGAATGGGCCGGCTCCCTGACGGTCCGGATCGCCGCCCAACTCGCCGTCGACCCCAGCGAGGTGCTCGACCGGGTACGGCTGCGCCGGCTCGACCGATCCGAGGCGATCGCGCTCATCGCCGCGAAGGAGGCGTGGACCGATTCCGGGCTGACCGACGCGGGGCTGGACGGCGAACGGCTCGCCGTCAGCTTCGGGTCGGGCATCGGCGGGGCCACCACGCTGCTCGCCCAGGACGACATCCTGGAGGCCTCCGGGCCGCGCCGGGTGTCACCGCACACCGTGCCGATGCTGATGCCCAACGGGCCGGCCGCCTGGGTCGGCCTGGAACTCGGCGCCAAGGCCGGGGTGCACTCGATGGCCAGTGCCTGCGCCACCGGAGCCGAGGCGCTCGCCCTCGGCCTGGACATCATCCGCGCCGGCCGGGCCGACGTGGTCGTCGCCGGTGGTACCGAGGCGGTGATCCACCCGCTGCCGATCGCCGGCTTCGCGGCGATGCGGGCCATGTCCACCCGCAACGACGACCCCGAGCGCGCCTCAAGGCCGTGGGACAAGGCGCGCGACGGCTTCGTTCTCGGTGAGGGCGCCGGCGCCATCGTGCTGGAGTCCGCCGAACACGCCGCCGCTCGCGGGGCCCGGGTCTACGCCCGGCTCGCCGGCGCCGGGATCACCTCCGACGCGTACGACATCGTGCAGCCGCACGCGGAGGGCGAGGGCGCGGTGCGAGCCATCGCCAAGGCGATCGCCGACGCGGACGTGCCGAAGAAGGACATCACGCACGTGAACGCCCACGCCACCGCCACCCCGGTCGGCGACATGCTGGAGATCGGAGCGCTGCGCACCGCGCTCGGCACCCACCCCGTGCTGACCGCGACAAAGTCGATGTCCGGACACCTGCTCGGCGCCGCCGGCGCGCTCGAGTCGATCGCCACCATCCTCGCCATCCGGGACGGCGTGGTGCCCCCCACCATCAACCTCGACGACCCCGACGACCGCCTCGACCTGGACGTCGCCGCCCACAAGGCCCGACACATGGAGATCCCCGCAGCGCTTAACAACGCGTTCGGTTTCGGCGGACACAACGTGGCTCTCGTCTTCACCCGGGCGTGAGACCCGACCCCCTGCTTGGAGGCATCGTGAGCACCACATCTGTCAGCGTCGAAGCCGAAACAGTGGACCATCGCGATCCGGAGGTGCGGCTGCGCGGGCTGTTCGACGCCGGCACGCTCCGCCACGGCATGACCCGGGACACGTCCGGCGTGCTCTGGGCGCGCGGCGAGATCGACGGCACGCCGGTGATCGCGTTCGCCACCGACGCCACCAAGATGGGTGGCGCCATGGGCATCGACGGGTGCCGGCACATCGTGGACTCGATCGACACCGCGCTGCGGGAGCGGGTGCCGGTGCTCGGCCTCTGGCACTGCGGCGGCGCCCGGATCCCCGAGGGGGTCGTCGCGCTGGACGGCGTCGGTCTCGTCTTCGCCGCGATGGTGCGTGCCTCCGGCAAGGTGCCGCAGATCTCCGTGGTGCTCGGCCCCGCGGCCGGGGGCGCCGCGTACGGCCCGGCGCTTACCGACATCGTCATCATGTCGGGCGCCGGTCGGATCTTCGTGACCGGTCCCGAGGTGGTGCGCAGCGTCACCGGCGAGCAGGTCGACATGGAACGGCTCGGCGGTCCCGAGCCGCACGGCCGACGTTCCGGCGTGGTTCACGTGACCACCTCCGACGACGAGTCGGCCATGGCGGAGGCGCGCAAGCTGGCGTCCCTGCTCGGCCGGCAGGGCCGGTTCACCCCCGCCGACATCCCGGCCGACGCTGAGGACGGCCACGACCTCGCGGCCAAGATGCCGGCGGAGGCCAACCGGGCGTACGACGTGAAGCCGGTCGTGAAGGCGCTGCTCGATGAGCCGGGTGTGGAACTGCACGCCAAGTGGGCGCCGAACATCGTCACCACGCTGGGCCGGTTCGCCGGCCGCACGGTCGGGGTGATCGCGAACAATCCGCTGCGGCTCGGTGGCTGCCTGGACGCGGCCAGCGCCGAGAAGGCCGCCCGGTTCGTGCGGATGTGCGACTCGCTCGGCGTGCCGCTCGTCGTCCTGGTCGACGTCCCCGGTTACCTGCCCGGGCTGGGTCAGGAGTGGGACGGCGTGGTGCGCCGGGGGGCCAAACTGCTGCACGCGTTCGCCGAGGCCGTCGTGCCGCGGGTGACCCTGGTGACCCGCAAGGCGTACGGCGGGGCGTACATCGCGATGAACTCCCGCTCGCTCGGCGCCACCGCCGTGTTCGCCTGGCCGAACGCGGAGGTCGCCGTCATGGGCGCCCCCGCCGCGGTGAACGTCCTGCACCGCAAGAAGCTGGCCGCGGCACCGCACGAGGAGCGCGAGGCGCTGCGCGCCCAGCTCATCGAGGAGCAGACGCGGGTCGGCGGCGTCAACCGGGCCCTCGAGATCGGCGTGGTCGACGAGGTGCTCAAGCCGGCGGAGACCCGCCGCAGGCTCGCCGAGACCCTCGCGGCGGCCCCCGCCGCGCGCGGTGCGCACGGCAACATCCCTTTGTAGACCCGGGTACGTGCGGGGCCCCTTCTTGTCGCTTCTCGCGTCCAGGAAGGGGCCCTTCGGATACCCCAACTTCGCCGACGTTGAGTCGATCTTGGTTTCGTGGCCGCCGATGCGTCACCGGGTCGCCGTCAGGAAGTCCTGGCGGCGCACATCAGCCGTGGACGAAGATCGACGCCAGTCGGATCGGCCCGCCGGCTGCCGTGTCCTCCCACTCTGAGCACTCGACACCCGCGTCGCCTCGCAGCCGCGAGGTGTCGAATCACGGCTCCCGCATCCAGGTCGACGGATCGGTCACGTAGATGCCCTTGCCCTGCCGGCGCCGGATCACCCGCAGCGCCTCCAGCCGCGCATAGGCCATTTGTACGGTGCCATGACTCACGTCGTACTTCTCGCGCAGCTCGGCGATCGACGGCAGCTTGTCCCCCGACTTGAGTTTTCCCGCTCTGACATCGGCGATCACCTCATCGGCGATACGCCAATAGTCCGGCATATCTGGCATGGCACTCCTCGCGTGGCACCTCCGATTCGATCACAGAAACACGCCGCCCAACAACTAGCGTTGACTGTTCTGACTCTTCTACCCGGCCGGCGAACCGCACCGGCTGACCCCGTACGAGATCCGGACCCGGTGGTTCGAGCCGCGGCGGCGTGGCCTCGACGCTGACCAGGTACGCGCGTTCCAACGCCTGGTCGCCGACGAGGTGGCCGACCTGCGGCACGCGCTGAACCTGCTCGCGGCCGAGAACGACCGGCTCCGTCGGGCGCTGCGCGACCGGGCAGGCGACGGACATCGTGGACGCCACAACGACGGTCGTCGGTAGCCGTCCGCGGCTCACCCGACCGTCCCGGCGAAGTACCCGACCGCGGCCACGGCCAACACCAGGAACGCAGCCGGGAAGGCGATGTTGTGGAACACCCGGGCCCGGATGTGGGCGCCGACCGCCCCGACGAAGAACAGCACCAGCCCGATCGCGGCGGCGAGACCGATGAGTGGCAGCCCGAGGAGTCCGAGCGTCAGGCCGGCGACGCCTGCTCCCTCGACGACCGCGAGGTACGGAATCCACCTCGGGGCGAGTCCGACCTCGGCCGAATTGCGCATCACGAACGGCGCGCGGACCGCTTTGGCGACCACCTCGGCGGCGTTGGCGAGGGCGCAGACCACCGTCACGGCGAGCAGCAGGGCTTCGTACACCACGGTCACCTGGTGTACCGCGCCAGCACGGTGACCGGCTGGGGCGGGACCGGCGTCCCCGCCCACTCCGCGACCCTGGCCCGGAACTCGACCGCCTCCCGGATGCCGAGCAGCGGGTTGGCACCGGCGAGCCGCAGGGTCAGCAGGAACTCCGCCCCGTCACCCACCCGGGCCGCGGTGTACTCGACGCCGGTCGGCGCCGCCTCGGCGACCGCGGCGAACAGCTTCCCGATGGCGTCTTCCACCTCCGGGATACGCTCGGCGTCGGTGCTGAATCGGACGATCTGTAGGCTCATGGTTGTCTCCAGCAGGCGTGTTCGTCGAGTCGTTGACCCATCTCGCCCTCCCGACGTCGAGCACGCGTGAAAGGTGACCCCGCCCGTGGAACTCGTCGAACAATTCGAGGCGGCCCGCCCACGGCTGATGTCCCTGGCCTTTCGCATCGTGGGTTCGCGCCACGATGCCGAGGACGCGGTCCAGACGGCTTGGGTGCGGGCGCAGACGACCGACCTGACCGAGGTCGCCAATGCCGACGCCTGGTTCACCACCGTGACGGCTCGGCTGTGCCTAGACCAGATCCGAAGCCGCCGGCGACGTGGCGAAATTCCGCTGGACATCGAGGACGTCCCCGACGGCCGGCTCAGCGCTGACGAGGCGTTCCTCCATCGCGAGGAGGTGTCCAGGGCGCTGCTCGTGCTCCTGCGCGAGCTGTCGCCCAGGCAACGGGTGGCGTACGTCCTGCACGACCTGTTTCGCGTCCCGTTCGACGAGGTCGCCGCCGTCTTGGACACGAACCCCGGCTCGGCGAAGAAGCTCGCCAGCCGGGCCCGCGGTCGATTGCGCGGTGCCCAGGAGGTCTCCGACGGGAATGCCGAGCATTTCGAGATCGTCGAGGCGTTTCTGGCGGCGGCGCGGGGCGGTGACATCGCGCGACTCGTCACGCTGATGGCGCCCGACGCCGTCCGCACCGCCGATCCCCGGCTGCTTCCCACCGACGCGCCAACCACGGTCCAGGGTGCCGCCGCGGTCGCGGCCGAAACGACGCGCTTCGTCGACCGGATCGCCGCCGCTGTCCCGGTGTTCGTCGACGGCCAGCCCGGAGCGGTCATCGCCCCCGGCGGGCATCCCGCCGCGCTGGTCCGCTTCACCATCGACGCTGGCCTGGTCGCCGGCGTCGACATCACGCCGTACGTCCGCGGCGTGTTGACGCTGCCGCATTGACGAGACAGCCGGCGCGGACCCTTGCTCAGCCGCGGTTGCGCGGGTGCTGGCGGGCCGTCCGTTCGTTGCCCCGCCGGTAGTTGCCGGTCCATCGGGCCATGACGGGCTGCGGGTCGGCGTCCACCTCGGCGAGGAACTCGGCCGCCCGGCCGCCGCGCAGCACGGTCGCCGTCCGGCCGTGATGGGTGATCAGCACCGAGCCGTCACCCCGGACCTGGTACGCGAAACCGCTGGCCTGTCCCATCCGTACAGGGTGCGGGTTGGAGGCGTGCGGCGCGAGGGAGTATGGCAACGATCATGGGCCGAGCGAGCCACGCGGGCCCGCAAGCCGTCAGCCGCAGGAGGTGGCGGGCAGGCCGGGCACCGGGACCGGGGAACGGCCCGTCGGCTTGGCCTTTCCGGCCAGCACGTCGGCGAGCCCGGCCATCGACGCCGGGCTCGACGAGTATGTCGCCAGCAGCCGCTTCGACCGCGCCTCCGCCAGCACGTACGGCGTGTCCATGGCGACGGTGACGGTCGCGTCCGCCCGCAGGTCCGCGCTTCCGTCGCCGTACCCGACGAGGTGCACCACCGTCCCGCCGCGCTCCACGACGCGTACCCCGGCGGCGCGCAGCGCGTCGACGAGCAGCTTGCGGGTCGCCTCGCGGCCGTTCGAGGCGCTCACTGACACCGGGCCGGATACGGGTCCGCAGGCCCCGCGGAACTGGGTCACGGCCGCCGTGGCCAGCGCTCGCGCGGCCTGTTGGTGTTCACCGCTGCCCAGCGTGGCGATGTCCGGGGCGGTCCGGTCCGCGCGGCTCAAGGCGAGGGTGAGCACCCGGGTCGCGGCCTCCACCAGCCGGGCCCGGGGCAACGTCCCGTCCTTGACGGCGGTCACGATTCCGCCGTGCGCGGCACCGATGTCGGGCGGCATGAGGATGAGGTCGTTGCCGGCGTTGAGGGCACGGACAGCCGCCTCTCCCGGCGGGTACTTCTTCGCGGGCGCCATGTTCATCCCGTCAGTGACCAGCACACCCTTGAAGCCGAGCTGGCCGCGCAGCACGTCGGTCAGCAACTTGCGGGAGAACGTGCCGGCGGTGCCCGGGTCGACCGCGCGGACGTCCAGGTGGGCCGACATCACCAGGTCGGCGCCCGCGGCGATGCCCGCGGCGAACGGCGCCAGGTCGGTGCGGTCCAGCTCGGCCCGGTCCTGTTCGAGCCGGGGCAGGTCCTCATGCGAGTCGCCCCCGGTGTTGCCGTGCCCCGGGAAGTGTTTGAGGGTGGCGGAGACTCCGGCACCCTGGAGGCCACGGACGGCGGCGGCCACCTGGTCGGCGGCCACCTTGGGATCAGCCCCATACGACCGGGAGCCGATCACGGAGCTGCGGGCGCGCAGCACGTCGGCGTCGGGGGCGAAGTCGACGTTGATGCCGAGCGCGGCCAGCTCCCGACCGGCCACGGACCAGGCCTTCTCGGTACGGGCGGGATCGGCCGCGGCACCGGCCGCCATGGCACTGGGCAGCATGGTCACGCCGTCCCGGATCCGGGTCACCACGCCGTACTCCTGGTCGGTGCCGATCAACAGCGGCGCCGCGCCACCGGGCAGCTTTTCGCGGGCCACCTGGAGCCCGGCGGTCAGCTCGCGCACCTGCTTCGGGTCGTCGACGTTCGTGGTGGCCTGGTTGGCCTTGGTCGGGTCGTCCGCCGAGAAGCCGACCAGGATGAGTCCGCCCAGCCGGTACTTGGCGATCATCTCGGCGGGGGTGGCCACCCCGGCGAGCTTGCGGTTGCCGGCCGCGGAGCCCGCCGACACGTCGGTGGCCGAGCTGCCGTAGGCGTACGGCATCAGCACCTGGCCGGCAAGGTCGGCGTCGTCGAGGCTGGCGATCAGCTCGGCGGCCCGGTTGGCCGGACCGGCGGGAGCCGGGGAGGTCGAGCCGCCAGGCGAGCCGGATGAGGGCGTCGGGCGGGGTGGCTCGGGCGAATCCCCGCAGCCGGCCACCACCAGCATGGCCAGGGCGGTGAGGGCGGCGCCGGTCTTCCGCTGAGTACCTCTAAGCAGCACGCGACCTATCCCAGCAGGCCGCACCGGATCGGGGCAACTTGACCTTTCCGCCCAGGGGCTCCCCACCGGCCCCACGGCCCTACCGACACCAACCCCCACGGCCTGCCGACACCGACCCACGGGCTGCCGGCGCCGGCCCGAGGCGCGCGGCGTGGGGCGTGGGGCGTGGGGCGGCGCCCTTTCGACGCCGGGACGACGTCCGGTCAGCCGACCTGGGTGAGGAGCGTCACCGGGGCGCCGTCACCGGCGTACCGGTACGGCTCCAGCTCCGCGTCCCAGGCCGAGCCGAGCGCCTTGTCCAGCGCGTGCGCCAGTGCCTCCGGGGCACGCGCGGCCGCCATGATCGCCCGCAGCCGGTCCTCGCCGAGTTGGATGTCCCCGGCCGCTCCCATGGGCGCCCGATGCAGACCTCGTCCGGGTACGTACATGAATCGCTCGCCGTCCACCCCCGGGCTGGGCTCCTCGGTGACCTCGAAACGGATCATCGGCCATTGTCGGAGGGCAGCGGCCAACTCGGCCCCGGTGCCGGGCCGGCCGGACCAGCCGCACTCGGCCCGACGCGCGGCCGCGTCGACCGGCTGTGGCGTCCACTGCAGGTTGACCGGCGCGGTGAGGACGCGCGCGATCGCCCACTCGACGTGTGGGCACACGGCGAGCGGGGTCGAGTGGACGTATACGACGCCACGTGTTGGCACGATGACCTCCCGGTGAGCGAGGTGCGTCTTCCCCTACGACCTCGACCACTGGTGGGCCTGCAACACATGATGACGGTGGGAACAGTGGTGCGCCAGCGATTCGTAAAACTCGTACCGCAGTCGTACCCCACGAGGGGCCCGGCCGGCACCCCCGGACGGCCCGGAATAGCCGGGCCGGGGGCCGGGTTGCGTCTGCCAGTCGGTCACCATGCCGGACCGACGGAGGGGTCGTGTAAAATTTCCCCGGCGGCCTGTGCCGCCGCACATCCCCTCAGGCTTCCGTCCTCCCGTACGTCTGCAAGGAGTACCCCGTGGCGAGCAACACCTCCAAGACCGCGCGCGCGTCCGTCCGCGCCGGCCAGGCCGGCCAGGGTGGCGCCCTGAGCGTGCTCGGTGAGTTCAAGTACCTGATCCCGCTCAACGGCGGCAAGCACGTCTACGTGCGTAACCTCACCAATGGCAAGACCAACCACCTGCGCACCGACTCCGAGGCCTTCGTCGAGGAGATCCGGGTGCTGGCCACCGCCGGTCACGCCGCCAAGATCCGTGCCGAGATCAACGGCCTCGCCGCGGCGCACCCGTCCGACGGCTGGGACCGCACCGAGAAGCGGCTGGTCGACGCGGGGGTATTCGAGGCCTGAGTCGGGTCCTCGGAGACCAGAACCAAACCTTCGAGGGCCTGAGCCGACCGGGCCCGACGGTCACGAGTTCCCCGCCCCGGCGCGACGATCGCGCCGGGGCGGCGCCGTGTCACCCGTCCCGGGCGTCTCCCGCATCGGCGTCGCCACCCGGATCGGCACAGCCCCCCGCATCGGCGTCGTCCAGCAGGTCCACCCGGCCACTGTCCAGGTCGTACACCGCCCCGACGAGCCGCACCTGTCCGGCCGACAACGGACCCGCCAGCGACTCGATCCCGGCGATCACCGCCATCGTCCGGGTGATGTGCCGGCGCAGGGCCGACGGTACGACGTCGGGCCGGTCCACTCCGACCTCCCGGACCGCCGGGGTGATCTGGTCCACCAGGTAACCCAACGGCCCGTCCGGGCGTTCCCCGGTGCGCAGGGCCGCGACGGTGGCGGCCACCGCGCCACACCGCTCGTGGCCGAGCACCATCACCAGCGGCACCCGCAGGGCGGTGACCGCGAACTCGATGGAGCCGAGCACGGCCCGGTCCAGCACGTGACCGCCAGAGCGGACCACGCACATCGATCCGAAGGTCTGGTCGAAGATCGCTTCGAGCGGCACACGCGAGTCCAGGCAGCCCACCACGACGGCGTACGGCTGCTGGTCACCAGAGGCGGCCGCGGCGGCCGTGACGTTGTGGCCGTGGACCGGCTGGGCGCTGATGAACCGGCGGTTACCACTCAGCAGTTCCGCCAGCGCCACCTCGGGTGTCCGGTTTCCGGGCGGCGGCAGTGGGGCACGCGGGTCGATACTGGACGGAACAGGCTCCGGGGCGGCCGGCGTGGAGCCGCTGAGCTGCGACGACATCTGCACAGCTTGGCGTCCTACCGGCCAGTCGCAAAGTGGGTTGCGAATCTTCTCACGTCACGGTTCGCCGCCCGACCGGAACGGGTAGAGACACCCGACCTGGCCGGGTTGGGGAGGTGGCCATGTCTGACGAGGTTCCGGTGCGGACGCCGGACGGTGTGGTGCCGGTGCGGCTGCCGGACGGGGTACGACTGCACGTGGAGGTCACCGGCCCGGACGACGCCCCGGTCACGGTGGTCCTGCTGCACGGCTGGACCCTGGACCGGCGCATCTGGCACCGCCAGACGACCGCCCTCGCCGCGGCGCTGGGTGACGCGGTCCGGGTGGTGAGCTACGACGCCCGGGGGCACGGCCGGTCCGGCTGCACCCCGCTGTGCGCCGCCACTCTCGCACAGCTCGGCGACGACCTGTCCGAGGTGCTCGATCGGGTGGCGCCCACCGGGTCGGTGGTGCTGGCCGGCCATTCCCTCGGTGGGATGACCGTCATGGAGTACGCCCACCGGCACCCCGGATCGTTCGCCGCGCGGGTTGCCGGGCTGGCCTTCGTCGGCACGACCGCGGAGGGTCACACGCACACGGCGTACGGCCTGTCGCCGCGGATCGCCCGGTTGATCCGGCTCGCCGAGACGGCCGGTGCGGGCGTACTGGCCCGGTGTGGCACCTGGGGACCGCCACGGCCGTTGCTCCGCGCGCTGCGGCCCACCCTGCGCTGGTTGCTCTTCGGTGACCGGTGCGAGCCGGCCGACATCCGCCTGACCACGTCGGCGGTGGCGCGCGCCTCGCTGCGCTCGATCGGCGGTTTCCGGGCCTCGGTGGGCTCCCAGCGGCGGCTGGAGACGCTGGCCCGGCTACCCGACCTGCCGGTCGCGGTGATGGTGGGCGACCGGGACCGGCTCACCCCGCCGCCGTGCGCCGAGTCGATCGCCACGGCCCTGCCCGCGACCGAGTTGACGGTGTGCGCGGGCGCCGGCCACATGTTGATGATGGAACGTCCGGCCGAGGTCAACGCCGCCCTGATCGGTGTGGTGCGGCGGGTGCTGTCGGCCGGGTCGCGCCGCGATCGGGTGACCCGGGCGACGAAGCGCGCGCGGGCTGGAGCCGGCAAGCGCGCCGGGGCCGACGAGCGGGCCGGGGCCGACGAGCGGGCCGGGGCTCCGCGACCGCGCCGCGCCGTGCGCCGGGCCGGGACCACCACCGGATCGCGGGCGGCCGACCGCGTATCGTGACTCGACCACGTGTTCTCGCCGATCGGTGACGCGATCGGGTGACATGTCGGTGCCCTGGCCCGGCCGTCGACCCGCCGCCGGTCCCCGGCCGCCGCCACCCGGCCGTGGGACCTGGCTGCCGGTCCCGGCTGTGCTCGGGCCCACCGTTCATCTCCGGCAGGAGTCCGCAGTTGACCGACCACACCGTTCTCCAGCAGGAGATCGCAGCCGAGCAGCGCCACCTGGACCGGGTGTACGCCCGGCTGGACCAGCTGCGTCAGTCGGCGGCGCTGGCCGAGAAGGAGGGGTACCGGCTGGCCCGGGTTGGCAACTTCGGCGCGCTGGTGGAGCGGGACGCGATGGTCTTCCACGCCGCCCGGCGTCGACACGTGTTGGACGCCGAGCACGAGGGACTGGTGTTCGGCCGGTTGGACCTGCGGGACCGCTCGGTGCTGCACGTGGGCCGGCTCGGGGTGCGCGGGGAAGGCTCCGAGCCGCTGGTGGTGGACTGGCGGGCCCCTGCCGCGGCGGCGTTCTACCAGGCCACGGCGACGGATCCGCGCGGCGTGGTGCGCCGGCGGATGATCTCCTCGTCCGGCGAACGGGTCACCCGGATCGAGGACGACCTGCTCGACCCGGACGCCGCTCCCGAGGGTATGCGGGTGATCGGCGACGGGGCGCTGCTGGCCACCCTCGCCAGGACGACCGGCCGCGGCATGCGGGACATCGTCGCCACCATCCAGCGGGAGCAGGACGAGGCGATCCGCTCCCCCGCCTCCGGGGTGACCGTGGTGTCCGGCGGCCCGGGGACCGGCAAGACCGCGGTGGCCCTGCACCGGGCGGCGTACCTGCTCTATTCCGATCGGGCCCGGTTCGCCGGCGGCGGGGTGCTGGTGGTCGGGCCGTCCGGGGTGTTCGTGAACTACATCTCCTCGGTGCTGCCGTCGCTCGGCGAGGAGACGGCCACCCTGCACTCGCTGGGTTCGCTGGTCGCCGGGTTGACCGCGACCCGGACGGATTCCGCCGCCGTGGCGACCGTCAAGGGATCGCTGCGGATGCGCCGGGTGCTCGAACGGGCGGTGCGGGACGCCGTTCCGGACGGGCCCGCCGAGCTGCGGCTGCTCTACCGCGGGCAGTTGCTCCGGTTGCGCCGCGACGAACTCGACGCGATCCGGGAGCGGGCGTTGCCTCGCGGAGCCCGCCGCAACGAGGTGCGCCGGGCCGGCATCGACGGCCTTTTCGACGCGCTCTGGGCCCAGGCCCGCGCGCTGCGGATCGGTGGGCTGCCCGGACAGGCCGAGTTCGAGGACGAACTCGCCGAGCGCGCCGAGTTCCGTGACTTCCTGCGGGCGTGGTGGCCCCGATTGCACCCGCGACACGTGTTGGCCTGGTTGGCCCGGCCGGTGCGGCTACGGTCGTACGCCGGGGGGATCCTGTCCCGGGCGGAGATCGACATGGTGGCCGGGTCCTACCGGTCACTTGCCGACGAGGGTCCGACGATCGCCGACGTCGCGCTGCTGGACGAGTTGGACGAGTTGCTGGGACGGCCGCCACAGCCGGCTCGCCGACGGCGGGACGCGTTCCGGGTGGCCGGCGGGGTACGCGAGGTCAGCACGTACGCGGATCGGCAGCGGGCGGCCCGCGCCGAGGCGGTCCGACGCCCGGAGGACTACCGCGAATACGCCCATGTGGTGGTCGACGAGTCGCAGGACGTGTCGCCGATGCAGTGGCGGATGTTGGGCCGGCGGGGTCGGCTCGCGTCGTGGACCGTGGTCGGTGATCCGGCGCAGACGGCCTGGACCGGCGACCCGGAGGAGCTTGCCCGGGCCCGGGACAAGGCGTTGGGTCGCCGACGCCGGCACGAGTACGTGCTGTCCACCAACTACCGCAACTCGGCGGAGATCTTCGCCGTGGCGGCCCGGGTGATCCGGGAGCTGGACCCGACGCTGGTCCTGCCGACGGCGGTCCGGTCCACCGGCGTCGAGCCGGTGGCGCTCTCCGTGCCGGCCGCCGACCTGCCGGCGACGACCGTCGCGGCGGTCCGTGCGCTGCTCGACGAGGTGGCCGGCACGGTGGGTGTGATCACCCCCGGTCCGCGGCGGGCCGAGGTCACCGAATGGCTGCGTGAGCTCTCCGGTCCGCGCCTGCAGGTGGTCGACGCGTTGCAGGCAAAGGGCATGGAGTACGACGGGGTGGTGTTAATCGCGCCGGGGGAGATCCGGGCCGACTCGTCCGCCGGGGTACGCACGCTGTACGTGGCCCTGTCCCGGGCCACCCAGCGGCTGACCACGATCGACTACGCGTAGGGCGGGTCTCCGACCGGGGAGGTCCGTCCTTCCGTCGACCAAAATATTGCATGTATTGCAATGTGAGCATACATTGGTCCGGGAGGGACCGTCGGACGGAGGGTAGGGGCGTGGGAGCGGGTCATGACCACGGCGGGCAGGTGCTGCGCGTCGCGGAGCGGCACCGGGGCCGGCTGTGGATGGCCCTGATCCTGCTCACCACCCTCATGATCGTGGAGGCGGTGGCGGCGTTCGCCACCGGCTCACTCGCCCTGCTCTCCGACGCCGGTCACATGTTCACCGACGTGCTGGGCATCGGCATGGCCCTCGCCGCGATCACCGCCACCCGCCGGGCCAGCGCCGATCCGCAGCGCACCTTCGGTCTCTACCGACTGGAGGTGCTGGCCGCCCTGGCCAACGCCGTCCTGCTCTCCGGTGTCGCGATCTACGTGCTCGTGGAGGCGGTCCGCCGGTTCGGGGATCCACCCGAGGTCGTGGTCGGACCGATGCTCGTGGTGGCGGTGCTCGGCCTGGGCGCCAACCTCGTCGCGTTCGGGCTGCTGCGCGCCGGCGCACGGGAAAGCATAAACATGCGGGGCGCGTACCTGGAGGTGGTCGGCGACCTGCTGGGCTCGGTGGGCGTCATCGTCGCCGCCGGCGTGATCGCCTTGACCGACTGGTGGTGGGCCGACCCCCTGGTGGCCGTCGGGATCGGCCTGTTCATCCTGCCGCGCACCTGGCGGCTGGGGCGGGCGGCGATCCGGATCCTGGTCCAGGCGGCGCCGGAGCACCTCGACGTTCCCGCCGTTCAGGCGCGACTGTGCGCCCTCCCCGACGTGACCGACGTCCACGACCTGCACGTGTGGACGCTCACCTCGGGCATGGAGGTCGCCTCCGCGCACCTGACCGTGCGCGCCGGGGCCGAGGTCGGCGCGGTGCTCTCCGCCGCGCGCCGGGCGCTGCATGACGAGTTCGACATCGACCACGCCACTTTGCAGGTGGAGCCGGACTCCCGACCCGGGGCCTGTGGACCCACCGGCTGGTAGGTCGTAGGGCCCACGTCCGCACCGCACCCCGCCACGGAGATGAGATCGATTCATTACTCTCCGTTCACGTATCGCTTTAATGGGGCCTTAAATTTCGCCGGATCAGCCGGACTAATTGGACATTTAGCCAGACCCGCCGCACCTCCCCGCCACCATTCCCCGTCACCGCCCGTAAACTCGGCGGCGGTCTCCACCCGGAGGTGCCTTCCGGCGCCGGTGGTGGCCGCCGCTTAATCGCCTCGCGCGAGCCGGGGAACCACGTTCCTGGGGTGCATCCGCGTCAGCGGTAGGGATCTTCCGTCCCGAACCCGTCAGCTAACCCGGTCGGCGGCTGACGGAAGGATGGTTCATGGCACCTGCTCGACATTTCGTCGCGCGACTGACGCCCCCCGAGCGCGGCTCCCGAGTACGCGCCGTGCTGGCACTGATCGCCGCGGGACTCGCACTCGCCGTCGCCACGCCGGTAGCAGCGGCCGCGGCACCACCCCCGGTCGCCGGACTGCAGGCCGCGCCCGGCACCGATGACGAGGGCGGCACCGACGCTCTCCGCAAACAACTCGACGAGGCGTCCCGGGGGTTCCTCGACGCGAAAGCCAAGCTCGACGCCTCGACCAAACGCCAGCAGGAGCTGGCCAGCCGGTTGGGCACCATCGAAACCGAGTTGACCACCCGGAGCCAGACGGTCGGTGAGTTGGCCGACACCGCGTACCGCACCGGTCGGCTCGGCCCGGTGACCGCCCTGTTGAACTCCGACGGTCCGGACGGACTGATGGACCGGGCCGCCCGGCTCGAAGCGGTGGCGGCCAACGAGGACCGGCAGCTGCGCGCGTTGGTCGAGTCCCGCAACGCCGAGACCGAGGCGAAGGCCGCGGTCGACCGGGAGATCGCCGAGCAACGCGCCCAGCTCACCGTGATGACCAAGCGCAAACAGCAGGCCGAACGAGCCCTGGCCGTCGCCGGCAGCTCAGCCCGGTCCACCGGCGGCAGCGGCGGTACGTCGTCCGCCTCGGCGAAGCCGGCGCCGCGCAACTCCGACGGTTCGTGGCCGAGCGAGTCGTGCAGCGTCAACGACCCGACGACCTCGGGCTGCATCACCCCACGCACGTTGCACGCCATGAACCAGGCCAAGGCCGCCGGGTTCACCCGGTTCGTCTCCTGCTTCCGCAGCGGCGGATCGGGCGAGCACCCGAAGGGTCGGGCGTGCGACTTCGCCGCCCAGAAGGGCGGTTTCGGCGGCGTGGCCACTGGCGGCGACCGCACCTACGGCAACAACCTGGCGGCGTACTTCGTGAAGAACGCCAACCGGCTCGGCGTGCTGTACGTCATCTGGTTCAAGGAGATCTGGTTGCCGAGCAGCGGCTGGAAGTCCTACAGCGGCGCGGGCGGCGACCCGTCCAGCGACCACACCAACCACGTCCACCTGTCGATGAACTGACCCGCGACGGACCACCTCGGCCGGTCGGCGCACCGCGCCGGCCGCCCCGTCGCACGCCCTCCCCACGCGTATGCCCCTGACGCGTATGCCCCTGTCGATCTAGGGCAGATGGTCGCGTTTTGATCTCCAATCACAACCATCTGCCCTAGATCGACGGGGCCACCGGCGGGGGGCGAGGGCTACTGGGTGCGGGACAGGGCGGTGAGGAGCGTCCGGACACCGGGTCCGGGGTCGAAATCGGGTTCCGGGAACGAGAGTTGGTGCATGATCACCCCGTCCAGGTAGTCGAGCAGTAACCGGGCGTGGGTCTCCGGCTGCGCCGAACCGGCCCGGCGCAGCCACGGCACGGCCCACCGGAGGACGTCCGCCCTGCCGCGCAGCATGTGCGACTGCAACTCCGGGCGGACCGCCGCCTCCAGCGCGAGCGCGTACCGGGCGAGCGTGCGGTCTCGCGCCGGCCCGACCGCACCCCGCACCACCTCGATCAGCGCCTGGGCCAGCTCTGTCGGGTCCCCTGGTGACACCTCGCCGGCGAACCGCTCCCAGTCGGCCTGGTCCAGCGCGCCCAGTCGCTCGATGACCGCCCGCAGCAGGGCGTCCCGGGTGCGTACGTGGTTGGAGGTCGTCCCGGACGGCACGCCGGCCTCGGCATCCACCGCCCGGTGGGTGAGCTGGCGCAGGCCGTCTCGACCGAGCACCCGGATGGCGGCCTCGATCACCTGCTCCCGCCGCGATGACATGGCAGTCACCCTACAACAGCCATAGTGCCAACACTACATCTGTAGTATGGTGGGTCCCATGACGCGGACGGTAGGGATCATCGGCGCCGGCATCGGCGGGCTGGCAATGGCGATCACCATGCATCGGGCCGGATGGAAGGTCCGGGTCTACGAGCGGTCGGTCGAGCCGGAGCTGATCGGCACCGCGCTCGGCATCTGGCCGGAGGCCCTGCGCGCGCTGGACACGATCGACCTGGGTGACGTGGTCCGCACGCAGGGCGCCGAACAGAAGGCCGGCGTGTTCCTGCGACCCGACGGCAGCCGGATCGGCACCATCGACGTACCCAAGGTCACCCGGCGCACCGGCGACACGGTCCGATTGATCTCCCGGGCCGGCCTGCTGGACCTGCTGACCCGAGCCATGCCCGCAGACATCGTGCGGTACGGCGTCACGGCGGACGTGACGGACCTGCGGAAGCGGTACGACGTGGTGGTCGCTGCGGACGGCATCAACAGCCGGACCCGCACCACCCTGTTCGGCGCCGAAGCCGGGCTGCGGTACGTCGGTATGACGGCCTGGCGGGGCACCGTCGAAGGCAGCACCAACACGGTGAGCGAGACGTGGGGGGCCGGCCGCAAGTTCGGCATCACCCCCCGGGAGAGCGGCCGGACCAACTGGTACGCCACCGCGATCGCTCCGGCCGGTGGCCGGCGCCCCGGTGCCGAACTCGACGAGATCCGGGCCCGGTTCGGTGGTTGGCACGACGGAGTGCGACAGGTCCTGGCCGGCATCCGGGAGGAGGAGGTCCTCCGGCACGACGTCTACGACCTGGCTCGGCCGTTGCCCAGCTTCGTGGCCGGCACCGTCGCCCTCATCGGTGATGCCGCCCACGCGATGGCCCCGGACATCGGGCGCGGCGCGTGCGAGGCGCTTATCGACGCGGCGGTGCTGGGCGAGTGTCTCGTCGAGGCGCCGTCGGTGGCGGACGGGCTGGCCACGTACGACCGGAGACGTCGGCCGAGCACGCAACGGCTCACCCGCGCCGCCCGGGTGCTCAACCGGATGGCGCGGGTCCGCCGACTCGTCCCGGCCCGCGACTTGGCGATCCGGACGGCCCTGTTGGTCTCCTGACGTCAGCTTGTCGGCATACGCCCGCCTGACCGGGGAAAGGAACCGGCGCATGGACGAGCATGCGATGGTCTTCGCCCCCACCCCCCAGTTGACGATCACCGTCGACCAACCCGCCGACGACGTGGAGATCCACCTGCATCCGGGCGGGCAGGGGGTCTGGCAGGCGCGCATGATCATGAGGCTCGGTGTACCGGTGGTGCTGTGCGCCACGGCGGGCGGCGAGATCGGCCAGGTCCTCGAACCGCTGCTGGCCAGCGAGGGGGTCGACCTCGCGATGATCCGGCGGGACACCGCCAGCGGCGGGTACGTGCACGACCGGCGGGACGGGAAGCGCCTGGAGATCGCCGACGTGCCGGGCGCGCCGCTGGGCCGGCACGACCTGGACGAGCTGTACAACCTCGCCCTCGCCAAGGGACTGCGCGCACCGGTGAGCGTGCTCAGTGGCACGGGGAAGGCGCCCCTGGTACCGGCCGACATGTACCGCCGACTCGCGGCCGACCTGGGCGGTAATGGCAGCCAGGTGGTGGCCGACCTGTCCGGGCCGTTTCTGTCGGCCGTCCTGGACAGTGGGGAGCTGACGTTCTTGAAGGTCAGCCACGAGGAGTTGCAGGGTGACGGTCTGATCCACGACGACAGCGCCGAGGAACTGACCCGGGCCATGCGGGAAATGGCCGGCCGGGGTGCCAGGACGGTCGTGGTGAGCCGGGCCGGGGAGCCGGCGCTCGCCCTGATCGAGGACGAGGTGCTGGAGGTCCGGATGCCCAAGCTGGAAGCGGCCGACCCGCGCGGCGCGGGCGACTCGATGACGGCCGGGGTGGCCGCCGTGCTGGCCAAGGGCGGCGACATCCGTACGGCCGTCCGCACCGGTGCCGCCGCCGGTGCCCTGAACGTCACCCGGCACGGCCTCGGCACGGGCCGCACCGACGCCCTGGAGGGCCTGCTCGACCGGGTGGAACTGGTCCCGCTGACCGAGCGGGACCAGGGCCGGAGGACCGCCGACGAACTCGCGGAGCGGCACCGGTGAGCGCGGAAGCCGGACGGCGTACCCGGGTGTTGATCACCAACGACGACGGGGTGACCGCGCCGGGCATCCGGTGGCTCGCCCGGGCGGCAGTCGAGCGTGGCCTGGACGTGGTGCTCGCGGCACCGCATCGGGAGGCCAGCGGCACCAGCGCCGCGATGACCGCCGTGGAGCGGGACGGGCAGGTGGTCGTCGAGGAACATCAGTTCGACGACCTGCCCGGCGTCACCGGATACGGGGTGGCCGGCTCGCCCGGGTTCATCACGCTTATCGCCCTGCACGGGGCGTTCGGCCCGCCACCCGAGTTGGTGCTCTCCGGCATCAACCGGGGCGCCAACGCCGGCCGGGCGGTGCTGCACTCCGGGACGGTGGGTGCGGCGTGCACCGCCGCCGCCAACGGTTGCTCCGCCGTGGCGGTCTCGCTCGACGTGCTGTCCGCCGGGGAGGCGACCGCGGCCAGCGGCGGGGCCGCCGTGGCCGCCGCGAACAAGGTGCACGACCACGCCCGGCACTGGTCGACCGCCGCGCGGGTGGCGCTGGATCTGCTGCCCCGGCTCATCGCGGCCCCCGCCGGGTCGGTGCTCAACGTGAACACACCCGACGTGCCGTACGAGCGGCTGCGTGGCCTGCGACGAGGCTCGCTTGCCGACTTCGGTCAGGTGCAGATGACCGTGGCCGAGGCTGGCAGCGGCTTCGTCCGGACGTCGTTGGAGGAGACCGGCGCCGAGATCGAGCCCGGCACCGACGTGGCCTGGCTCAATCAGGGGTACGCCTCGGTAACCGCGATTCGTGCGATCACCGAGGTGACCGAGGTGGACCTCACCGACCTGGACTGACTGTGCGTGGCGTCCGCAGCGAGGCGGCGTCCCGGCCCGTCGGGACTGTGGCTCAGGAGGCGCTGCCGGCCCCCGCGAAGTAGGGCTCCGGCGCGCCGAACAAACCGAGCAGACCGGTCACCCACAGCTGCCGGTGCACGAACCGGCTGGGCTCGGTCACGACCAGCTTGACGCCGCTGACCTCGGCCATCTGGAAGCCCGCGACCATGGCGCTGATGCCGACCGAGTCGATGAAGCTGACCCGACGCATGTTCAGCTCGATTCGGGTCGGCCGGCCTTTGGCAAGGACGCCGGCGATGCCCTCGCGTACCTCGAACGCCGTGTCGACGTCGATCTCACCGTCGGGACAGATCTCCACGATCCCACCGGGCAGGATCGACGTGCTGATCAACAGGCTCACGCGAGCACCTCCACTCGCCCTCAGAACGGGCGCCTCTAGTACGCGGGCCGCGACCGAGCGTATTCCTCCGACGCCCGGGTCGCTACCCCCCGGCCGAGCAATCTATTCGGCGCACAGCAGATTGCCAGCATATTTTCGGACAACCCACCAGAAAACACGCGTGCGGCCGAGATCGTTCCTCGCCTGCCCGCAGCATGCCACCCTAGCCGCTCGCCGCCACCGTCCGTGCGGAGTACGACCGGCCGGCACGATCTGCGGCGGCACCCCGGCGCCGGGAGGCGGTGAGCCACTCGATCCTCCGCAGGCGATCCGGGAACCCGGTGTCGCGCCACATCCTCCCGATCGGCTCCCGGGACAGAACAACTGGAATCGTACTGTTACCCTTACCCAGCGTCACAGCAGGGCGTGGCCCGGCGGTGATCACGAGTTTGCGGCCGACCGTGTCGGGGCACGTCGTTTGGAGCAGCCGCAACCACGCCGTGACACCCTGTCCGATGTGGTCAGCGACGTTCGGCAGCCGAGGAGGAACACCGATGTTCGGAAGCAACCTGCTGGACCGCCGGGGCAGGACCGAGCGGATCGCCGACCAGGCCTGGGAATACCTGGTCTCGGCGGTCAACGCCGCCGGCGACACCGTCAAGGACACCGCCAAGGACACCGCCCGCTCAGCCCGGTCCGCGACCGGTGACCTGACCGACGAGGCGCGTGGTCGGATCGGAGCCGTCGCGGACGAGGCGTGGCACCGGGCGAGCCTGGCCTTCGACGCGCTCGCCGGTCGTCGGCCCGCCCTACCCTGGACCTACGTCATCGGCGCCGGTCTCGTCGGTGCGGTCATCGGTTGGGCCGCCGGCACGGCGCTCCGCTCGGCGATGGACCGCGACAACGCCGCCCTTGGTTCGAGCGACCAGGTGGAGTTCGTCGACGTCGACCGGCCCGGCTCCCCCGCGACACCACTGGACAACTGACGGATCTCCAACACCGGCACCCGGTACCCGGAAGGATCGGGCGGAGCGATCAGAACTGCCTCGCCGGACCGCTGGACGTCCGGCCGCCCCCCGGTGATGGCCCCACCGTCCCGGACGGCACCTCGCTGGGCGAACCCGAGGCGTCCGGCGCCTCGGGTTCGTCGTCCGGATCGGTCGGGCCGTCGGACGACTGGACCGGTGACGAGGGTTCGTCCGATGGTGACGGGTTGTTCGGTGATGACGGGTTGTTCGATGGCGACGGGTTGTTCGACGTCGGTCCCGGGCTCCTCGATGGCGCGCCGGGCGACTCGACCGGGCCTCCGGTGACGGCCGCGGCCGGAGCGCCGGGATGTGCGGACGGGCCCGCCCCGGAGCCGCCGTGGACGGCACCGGACGGACGCGATGTCACGGCCGGTTCGGACGCGGCGCCCGGGACGGTGGTCCGGGGCTCCTCCGGCACTCCGGTGACCGCCACCGACGGCAGCGGCGGCGGCGGGTCCACCCGGAAGAGTTGCGCGCCGAGCCAGATAGCCGGTCCCAGCCCGACCGCCACGATCCCGCCGAAGATGCCCGCCGCCTGCCGGTCCATCCGCCACCTCCGCCGCCGACAAGCCGGTGACCCGCCGATGGACCGGACCCATCGGCTCGCCGGTCGCTGCCGATAATCGGTAACCCGCAGGCGACCGGCTACCCGCCGATCGACAGTCGCTACCCCACGCGACAATCATCTCACCGTGCGTCCGTTCTCCCCCATTGCCGAGACGGACATCCGACCTGGCCCGCCTTGCGCTCACCCGAATCGGGTGGCGCCGCTTCACCAGACGGGCCGGCACGATCGACGCGGGCCGGCGGGCGGGCCGGCGGAAGAGGGAGGTATCCGGCGATGGCGACCACGATCCCCCGTACCGACCAGGACATCCAGCGGGACGTCCTGGACGAGTTGGACTGGGAGCCCCGACTGCGTCCGCACGAGGTCGGGGTGACCGTCACCGAGGGCGTGGTCACGCTGACCGGATGGGTGGACAGCTACGCGAAGAAGTGGGCGGCCGAGCGGGCGGCACACCGCTTGCCCCGGGTCCGGGCCGTGGCCAACGACATCGAGGTACGGCTTCCGACCTCGGCCACCCGCACCGACGGTGATCTCGCGGTCGCCGCCACCCGGGCGCTGGAGTGGGACGCCTTCGTACCGGTGGGCGACGTCGAGGTGACCGTGTCGAACGGCTGGGTGACGCTGCGCGGCGAGGTGGAATGGGAGTACCAGCGTCGTGCCGCCGAGCAGGCGGTGGGGCGGCTCACAAGTGTCCAGGGCGTCAGCAACGGCATCGTGGTCCGACCCCGTACCCGATCCTCGCCGGACGAGCTACGGCACCGCATCCTCAGCGCTCTGGTCCGTACCGTGGAGGCGGACGCCGAGCGGATCGGCATCGAGGTCCGGGAGGGCACGGTCGTCCTGCGCGGTGCCGTCCGGTCCCGCCTCGAACGCGAGGAAGCGGAACGAGTTGCCTGGTCCGCGCCGGGGGTGGCGACGGTGGACAACCATCTCACCGTCCGGCGTTGAGCGAGACGACGACCACCCCACGGGGGTGATCCCGGCTCACCCACACAGCGGCGAGCCTGTCTCCATGACCCATGGGAGCCACGATCCGGTGGTGCCGAGCGGACGGACGACGACATGCGTACGACGCTTCAGGTGACCTCCGACCGGCTGCGGGACCCGGTCACCGCCGAGGACCACGTCCGCGGTCCGGTGGACGCCCCGGTCACCATTGTGGAGTACGCCGACTTCCAGTGCCCCTACTGCGGCGAGGCCTACCCGAACCTGCGGGAGGTGCTGCGGCAACGGGCGGACACGGTGCGCCTGGTGTTCCGGCACTTCCCGGTCGCCAACGTGCATCCGTACGCCGAGATGGCGGCCGAGACGGCCGAGGCGGCCGGCGCGCGTGGACATTTCTGGGCGATCCACGACTGGCTCTTCGACCACCAAGAACAACTCGATCCGGTGCATATGTCACTCGGCGTGCAACAGGCCGGTGTGGACGCCGACGAGGTATCCGCGGAGGTCAACGCGCATCGGCGGCTGGACCGGGTCCGGCGGGATTTCGTCGGCGGCATCCGCAGCGGCGTGCACGGCGCCCCGACCTTCTTCGTCAACGGGGTCCGGCACGAGGCCGGCCACGCACTGCCCGACCTGCTCGCCGCGGTGGACCGGGCGGCCGGTGAGTGAGCGGCGGCACTCCTCAGATGAGCCGCAACTCGCGAGCGCGACGAACCGCCTCCCGACGCCGGCTCGCGTCCAGCTTCCGGTAGATGTTGCGGACGTGCGTCTTGACGGTGTTCACCGACAGCGACATCTCGCTGGCTATCTCCACGTTGGACAGAATGCTCTGCAGGTAACGGAGGACGGTCAGCTCCCGTTCGGTCAACGGCTCGCCCAGTGCCACCGGCGCCACCGGTGCCGCGAGCGGGTCGGGAGCATCGGCGCGCAGCAGGTCGTCCAGTAACGGCCAGTACGCCGTGCCGGAGTCCAGGTGCTCGGCCAGCAGATCCCGGACCGGCGGCTCGGCCCGGGTGAAGACCCGCCGGCAGCCCTCCGGTTCGGCCAGCTCCAACACCCGTTCCAGCACCCGTCCGGCCCGCCGTACCTCGCCGGCCCGGCGGGCCGCCACGGACTCCAGCAATCCTGCCTCCAGGCGGACCGGTAGCGGCCACTCCCCCGCGGCCTGCCCGTCCCAGGACGGCACCGCACGCAGCGCCCCCCGCGGATCACCGTCCAGCAGCTCGATCCGGGCCAGCACCACGGCAGCCGCGACGTCGGCCATGGCGGCGGCCCCGGTGCCGGACCACGCCGCCGATCCGCCGCCCGGCTCGCACGGGCCGGCCGGCACGCCGGCGAGCAGGCCGCGGGCGGTGGTGAGATCACCGTTCGCGGCCCGCAGGTCGGCCTCGGCAACCCGCACCGCGTACCCGATCAGAGGTGGTGTCGGCCCCGTCCACGATTCCCGCGCGGCCAGCAACGCCCGGAAGCAGCCGACCCGGTCCCCGCGCGCTCGCCGGAGCCGCGCCCGGACCAACTCGGCGATGGCCGCGAGCGTCGGGTCGGCCGCCGCGGTCAGCGCCGCGTCGGCCAGCGCGAGATGTGTCTCGGCCTCGTCCGGACGGTCCCGCTCGTCGGCCACCAGCGCCCGGGCCAGGTACGCGGCGGCACAGTCGACCGCAAGGTGTGCCGGCCGTCCACCGGGTGCGTCCACCGTCCCCCGGGCGGCTTCCTCGGCTCCGAGGGCCATCTCCTCGGCGGCTCGGAGCGCCCCGCGCAGGGCGTGAACCAGGGCCAGCCGGGCGATGCCGGCGACCCGGACACGGACCGGGCCCCGGCGGGCCGCGATGTTCGCCGCACCGAGGTGCTCCGCGGCTCCGGCGAGATCACCGGCGTCGAGGCGGCATGTCGCCAGGGCCTGGTGGGCGAGCGCCCGGGCGCCGCTCGCCGGGACCGTGTTGTCCGTCGGGTCGACGCGCCCGAGCAACCGCTCGGCGGCCGCGGTCACGCGTACCGGATCGGCGTCGACCCTTTCCGCGGCGAGAGCCACCGCGGCTTCGACGAGCCGGAGCCGGGGCACCTCGGTGGCCGCTTCGATAAGCGTGCGGGCATCGTCGGCTGCCGTCGGGCCGCCGGCCCGCAACCGGTCGACGGCCCGGGCCAGTGCCACCTCCGGCTGGCTCCGCACCAGGTCCGGGGGCGGCGCCGGCGCGTCGGACATCGCCGCCTGGTCCGGATCGGTGTCCGATACGGCGGCTGACACCAGTACCGGCCAGTGGTCGAGCAGGATCTGCCCCGCCCGGTGCCAGTCGGCCGCGGCCAGCGCGTGCCGAAGTCCGTCGTCGGGCCGGCCGTGCCGGACCGCCCAGGCGACCGCACGCCGGTGCAGGTCGAGCAGCTCGTCGCCGGGCAACTCGGCCAGTTCCGCGCGGAACAGGTCACCGAGCAGCCGGTGGCAGCGCCAGGCGGCCGGCCGGGTGCCTACGGCGATGACGACACCGGTCCGTTCCGCCTCGGCCAGCAGCCGGTCCCCGTCCCCGCGCCCGGTCAGCGCCTCCAGCAGGTCCCCCGTGATCCGGCGCGAGACGACCGCGCGGCGCACCGCGTCCCGCGCCTCGGCGGTGAGGTCGGCCAGCACCTCCTGCGTCAGGTAACCGGCGATCTCGGGGACATCGCCGCCGAAGGTGGCGACGTAGCGCGCCGGGTCGGGATGGTCGCGCAGGGCCAGCGCGGCGAGCCGCAGACCGGCCGGCCAACCCTCGGTCCGGGCCCACAGCTCTCCGGCCAGTTCGGGGGGCAGGCGTACCCCGCACGCGCCGAGCAGGTCGGCGGCCTCCTCGGCGGTGAAGGCCAGCTCGGCGGCCCGGATCTCGGTCAGTTCGCCGTTCAGCCGGTGCCGGTGCATGGCGAGCGGCGGGTCGGTGCGGCTGCTCAGGACCAACCGCACCGCGCCCGCGGCGTGCCGGACCAGGGCATCGAGACCCTCCAGCAGGGAGGGATCGGC
This sequence comes from Plantactinospora sp. GCM10030261, assembly GCF_042666615.1. NCBI lineage: Bacteria > Bacillati > Actinomycetota > Actinomycetes > Micromonosporales > Micromonosporaceae > Plantactinospora > Plantactinospora sp. GCM10030261. The sequence continues at coordinate 120,282 of NZ_JBHTDD010000004.1, read as the reverse complement.
GACCCGATGCAGGTCGTCGAGGATCAGCACCGCCGGCATGGGTCGGTGGGCCGCCGCGTCGGCGAGCCGGTCGAGGTACCCCGGGTCACCGGGCTGGTCTCCGGCCGGCTCGACGCCGAGCGCCGCGGCGACGTACGCCCAGAACCGCCCAGCCTGGTCGGTGGACTCCGCCGCCACCCAGCCGATCCGGCCCGCCCTGTCCGGTGGGGCCGGGTCCGCCCGGCCGTCGTGGACCGCCGCCGCCCGGCCGTCCGGGTCCGTTGACGTCGGCGCCCGGCCGTCGTGGGCCGCCGCCGCCCGGCCGTCCGGGTCCGTTGACGCCGCCCGGCCGTCGTTTCCGTCCGCCGCGGCGCGGGCCCACGAGCTGAGCAGGACCGTCTTTCCCCAGCCGGCCGGGGCGACGACCAGGGTGACCGGTCCGGCGGCGCCGGCGTCCAGCATCCGGTGTAACCTCGACCTGCTGATTAGCGCGGCGGGCAGCGGCGCTGCGGAGAGTCTGGCGGCCAGCAGCGGAGATGGGTCGGAAGTCACCGCGCGGGACGGTCCGGCGATGACGGCGCTCTGTTCCTCGATCACCCCGCTGTCCTCCCGGTGCTGGCGGTGACGCCGGTCGCCTCGGCGATCCGGCGCGTTCGGTGACGGCTCGGTGGCCGTCGTGTCGATCCGGCGCGCTCGGTGGCCGTCGTGTCGATCCGGCGGCGCCCGGATACCCGGCCCGCGGCGGTTCACCCCTACCGGAGGACTCCGTCTCACCCACCTCCGGCCCGAGTTGATCAAGAGCTTCGCGTCACGTGTTCCGGGTCCGAGCGACGCACGGCTCTTGATCGACCAAGAAAATGGGCGGCGGAAGATGCGAGACTGCGCAGGTGCCTGCTGACCGTTCGTACGACATCGTCCTGTTCGGCGCCACCGGCTTCACCGGTGGCCTGACCGCGCGCTACCTCGCCGGGGCCGCACCCGCCGGGCTCCGCTGGGCGCTGGCCGGACGCAACCAGGCCAAACTCGGTGCGTTACGCGACTCGCTGGCGGAGACGGATCCCGCGCTCGCCGAACTGCCGCTGCTCGCCGCCGACGTGGCCGATCCGGAGTCACTGCGCCGGGTCGCCGCCGACAGCCGCGTGGTGGTCAGCACCGTCGGGCCCTACCAGCGGTACGGCGAACCGCTGGTGGCGGCCTGTGCGGCGGCCGGCACGGACTACGCGGACATCACCGGCGAGCCGGAGTTCGTGGACCAGATGTACCTGCGCCACCACGAGACCGCGGTCCGCACCGGCGCGCGACTGGTGCACGCATGCGGCTTCGACTCGGTCCCGCACGACCTGGGGGCGTACTTCACAGTGCGCCAGCTCCCCCGGGACGTGCCGCTGACGGTGGCCGGCTACGTCCGGGCCGACGCCAGGTTCTCCGGTGGGACGTACCAGTCGGCGCTCAGCGCGATCTCCCGGCAGCGGCAGGCCAGCGAGGCGGCACGGGCGCGGCGGGCGGCCGAACCCCGGCCGGAGGGCCGGCGGGCCCGGGCGGTGGCCGGCCGGCCGGGCAAGGTCGCCGAGCTGGGCATGTGGGCGCTGCCGCTGCCCACCCTCGACCCGCAGGTGATCCGTCGGTCGGCGGCGGCCCTGCCGGTGTACGGGCCGGACTTCCGCTACTCGCACTACGCCGCGGTGAAGCGGCTGCCCACGGTGGCCGCCGGAGTGGTCGGGCTGGCCGGCGTCGCCGGCCTGATGCGGATCCCGCCGGCCCGGACGTGGTTGATGGGCCGGGTGGCGTCCGGCCACGGGCCGTCCGCGCAGCGGCGGGCCAGGAGCTGGTTCACGGTACGTTTCGTCGGCTCGGGCGGTGGTCGCCGGGTGGTCACCGAGGTCTCCGGCGGCGATCCCGGGTACGACGAGACCGCCAAGATGCTCGCCGAGTCCGCGCTGTGCCTGGCGCTGGACGCGTTGCCGTCAACGGCCGGGCAGGTCACCACGGCGGTCGCCATGGGTGACGCGCTGACGTACCGGCTACAGCGGGCTGGCCTGGCGTTCCGCGTACTGGAACCGGCCGGCTGACCCGGACCACCGTCGCGTCGCGGGCCCGCTCCCGGCACTGCAGCGGGCTACCTGGTCCGGTCGCGCCGCAGTTCCGATGCCCGGCCGGTGTCAGGCTGCCGGGGCCTCGTTGTAGCCCGGCGCCCGCACCTGGCCGGAGAGGTCCTCGATGGCCCGCATGACCTCGTCAGTGACGGCCCGGCGGGCGGCGGCGGGTGGGAGGTGGGCGTGCCGGGTGGCGAGGTCCAGCGGCGCGCCGAACCGGACGGTCACCCGCCGGATCCGGGGCAGCCGGGCGCCGGGCGGCTGGATCTGGTCGGTGCCGACGAGAGCCACCGGCACCACCGGCACCCCCGCGGTCAGCGCCAGCCAGCCCACCCCGGTCCGGCCCCGGTAAAGCCGCCCGTCCCGGGATCGGGTGCCTTCCGGATAGATGCCGAACGCGTCGCCCCGGCGCAGCACCGCCAGGGCGGTGTCCAGGGCGGAGCGGGCCGCCCGGTTGGCTCCCCGCTGCACCGGCACGGCGCCCAGCGCGCGGAACCACCAGGCCCGCAACCGGCCGCGTACGCCATGGCCGGTGAAGTATTCCGCCTTGGCCAGGAACACCACGGGACGCGGTGCGACAAGCGGGATGACGACGCTGTCCACGAAGGCCAGGTGGTTGCTGGCCAGGATGACGGGGCCGTGCCTCGGTACGTGGTGCCGGCCCTCGACGACCGGCCGGTAGACCAGCCGGGACAGCGGCGCGAGCAGCCCTCGGGTGACGCGGTAGAGCACAGTTCCCCCTCGTCGGCCTGGTGCGGGAGTGAGTATATAGCGACCGAACGGTCGGACCCTATAGTCCCGCCGGAGCCGTTATAGTGACCCGGTGAGCCCACGCGCGTCCGTCGCCGCCGCCCGGCAGACCCGAGCCGCGATCCTGGCCCACGCTGTCGACCTGGCCTCCGTGGAAGGGTTGGCCGGCCTGACCATCGGCCGGCTGGCCACCGACCTCGGGATCAGCAAATCCGGCCTGCTGGGGCACTTCGGCACCAAGGAGTCCCTGCAACTGGCGGTGGTGGAGCGGGCCGCCGAGATCTTCTGGCACAAGGTCTGGACGCCGGTCACCGACACTCCTCCGGGGCTGCCCCGGCTGCGGGCGGTGTGTGACGCGTGGGTCGACTACGTGGAACGCGCGGCGTTTCCCGGTGGTTGCTTCTTCGTGGCGACGATCGGCGAGGTCGACGACCGCCCGGGGCCGGTCCGGGACGCCGTACGCGGCTGTGTCGTCCGGTGGCGGCGCGAGCTGAGCTGGCAGATCGAACTGGCGGTCCGCGCCGGAGAGTTGTCACCCGAGACCGACCCCCAGGAGATCATCTTCGCCCTGGGGGCGTCCATCATGATGCTTAACCACGAACTCCGGCTGCACGGCGACCGGACCGCGGTCGACCGGGCCCGGCGGGCGATGTCCCGGGCCCTCGACCGGCCGCCGTCCACCTGACCCCGCTACCCGCCCGAGGCCCGAGGAGCATTTCCGCCGACCGGCCCCCGCTTGACCCTCGACCCGGTCGAGGCGCGAGGATCGGTCGTCGTGGGGAGGGACATGCGCAGCATCGGCGAGATGGCCCGGGCCAGCGGACTGTCGGTGAGCGCCCTACGGTTCTACGACGGCGCGGGTCTGCTGGTCCCTGCCGCGGTGGATCCGCACACCGGCTACCGCTGGTACGCGCCGGAGCAGCTCGGCCCGGCCCGACTGCTGGCCCACCTGCGCCGGGTGGGCATGCCGCTGGCCGAGATCGGCCTGGTGCTCGCCTCGTGGGGTGACCCGACCGGCGCCAGGCCACTGCTCGACGCCCACCTACGCCGGCTCGAGGACGGGCTGTCCGACGCCCGCCAGGAACTCTCCCGCGCCCACGCCCTGCTCGACCGGAAGGAGCCGCCGATGCTCAGCCGCCACATCGTGTGCGCCGCCGACCTGGCGGGCGCCATCTCCTCGGTCCGCTTCGCCGTCGGCACCGACCCGGCGATCCCCGTCCTGTCCGGGGTCCTGATCGAGCTTGACCCCACCGGGCTGCGCCTCGTCGCCACCGACCGGTACCGGCTCGCCGTGGCACGGGCCGACGTCCGGGACGCCGCCGGGCCCGCGGTCCGGGCGACCGCACCCGCCGACCTGGTCGACGAGGCGTACGCGATGCTCGTGGCGGCCGGTCCGGCGGACGCCGTGGTCGAGGTGGACGGAGCGGACCTGGTGATCACGGCGGACGGCCGACGGACGGCCGGCGCGGCGGTGCCGGGCGACTTTCCGGACGTGGACCGGCTGCTGCGTGACCGGGCGGGCGCCGGTCCTCGCCGGGTCAGCGTCGACGCGGCGGCGCTGCGCGGCCATTTGGCGGACCGGGCGGCGCCGACGGTGGTCCGTGAACACGACGGCGTACCGCGGGAGATCGTCGTGCTGACGGTCGACCCGGCTGGCGCGGTCCGGTTGGCCGGCACGGAGGCGGTGACCGGGACCGACCCGTACGTCGGGCTGGACCGGGAGTTCCTGCTGGATGCGCTCGACGCCGGGGCAGGGGGTCAACTGGTGCTGGAGCTGGACGGGCCGATCCGGCCGCTGGCCGTCCGGTCGCCGGACGACGATCGCCGGTTCTCGGTGTTGATGCCGGTCCGCCTCACCTGAAGCCGAACGAGGAACCCCTCCACCGAAATCAACGCGCGTTGACTTCGGCAGCGTGGTCGACGTACGGTTGTCAACAAGTGTTGGCAAATCAAGGAGGCGGCGATGCGCCCCGACCATGACGTCCTGATCGTTGGTGCCGGTCCGACCGGCCTGCTGCTCGCCGGCGACCTGGCGGCCGCCGGGGTACGCTGCGCGATCCTGGAGCGGCGCTCCGACCAGTCCAACCTGACCCGGGCGTTCGCCGTGCACGCCCGCACCCTGGAACTCCTCGACGCCCGCGGCCTCGCCGACGACCTGCTGGCCACCGGGCAACGGGTGCCAACCGTGCGGCTGTTCGACCGGGCCTCGGTCGACCTGAGCCAGCTACCCAGCCGATTCCCGTTCCTGCTGGTCACGCCGCAGTACCACACCGAGCGGATCCTCGAACGTCGGGCGGCGGCGCTCGGGGTGCAGATCGTGCGCGGTGCCCGGATGACCGGCCTGGAACAGGACGCCGACGGCGTGGACGTCGAGTACGAGATCGACGGCGCCAGCCGGACCCGCCGCGCCCGGTACGTCGTGGGCACCGACGGGGTACGCAGCGCCGTACGCGCCGCCCTGGGCATCGACTTTCCGGGACACGCCGTGCTGCGCTCGGTGATGCTCGGCGACGTCCGGCTCACCAACCCGCCCGCCGACGTGCTGAGCATCGGCGGCACCCGGAACGCCTTCGCCTTCGTGGTGCCGTTCGGCGACGGGTGGTATCGGGCCATCGCCTGGAACCGCACCCGGCAGCTCCCCGACGACGCGCCCGTCGACCTCGCCGAACTCGCCGCCGTCACCCGCGACGCCCTCGGCACCGACCACGGCATGCGGGAGGCCCGTTGGCTGTCCCGGTTCCACAGCGAGGAACGCCAGGCCACCGCGTACCGGTCGGGTCGGGTGTTCCTCGCCGGCGACGCCGCGCACGTCCACTCCCCGGCCGGCGCCCAGGGTATGAACACCGGCCTCCAGGACGCCATCAACCTGAGCTGGAAGCTCGCCGCGGTGATCCGGGACGGCGCCCCCGACCGGCTGCTCGACACCTACCATGCGGAAAGGCATCCGGTCGGGCACCGGGTGCTGGGCACCAGCGGCCGGCTACTCCGGCTGGCCACGCTGCGCTCGCCGGTCACGCGGACGCTCCGGGACCTGATCGTCCGGGCGTTGGGCCGGGTGCGGCCGGCCAGCCGGCGCATCACGATGGAGGTGTCCGGGATCGGCGTCGGCTACCCGCGCCCCGAGGGCGCCCACCGACTGGTCGGCACCCGCGCGCCGGACCTGCCGCTGGCCTCGGCCCCGGCCGACCCGGCGGCCCCCACCCGGTTGTACGAGGCGTTGCGCGCCGGCCGGTTCGTCCTGGTCACCGCCGAACCACAGCCGGAACCGCCGGCCTGGTGGGTGGACCGGCTCACCACCGTGGTACGGGCCGACGACGTGCCGACCAGCCTGCTGGTGCGCCCGGACGGCTATCTGGCCTGGGCCGCCGACATGCCCACCGCCGACCCGGTCCACCTGGCGAACGCGCTGTCGGCGTACGGCGGCGAGGCGTCCGTCGAGGCGACCACCCGCGGATGACGTCCGTGGTGTCCGGGCTCCGCCCGGACGCCACGGCCCATTTCCCGTTGATGCCGTCCCGCGGTCAGGCGCGGGGAAACGTGCGCAGGAGACCGGCGTCCGCTCGGCCCCCGTTCGAGGGATGAGATCTCAGCCGAGCGGGTCGGTCAGGTAGCGCTGGAGGGTCGGGCCGAGGTGCCGGCCGACCTCAGCCGCGGTCATCGCCACCACCGGCGGCAGCCGGAGCACGTAGCGGCACAACGCCAGTCCCAGCACCTGGGTGGCGACCAGACCGGCCCGCGGGGCCGCCTCGCCGGCCGGCACCACCGCCTCAAGCATCGCGACCAACTGCCCCCGGAAGACCTCCCGGGCCCGCACGGCGGCCTCCTCGTGGGTCGCCGCCGAGCGGAGCAGCAGGATCAGGGCGTCGTCGGCGAGGTCGCCCTCCCATCGCCGGACGAAGTGGTCGGCCAGCGTCCGGCCGCGCTCCCCCGGCGGTACGGCGGTCAAATCGGGCAGCGCCAGGTTGGCCGAGACGGCGGCCGAGAACAGACCGTCCTTGCTGCCGAAGTAGCGGATCACCATGGCGGCGTCGATGCCGGCCTCGGCCGCGATGGAACGGACGCTGGCCTTGGCGTACCCGGAGGCGGTGAACTGTCGGCGAGCCGCGCGAAGGATCGCCTGCCTGGTCCGTTCCGACTTGCGGACCGGCGCACCCGGACCGTCACCGCTACTCACCGTCAACATGCTACGGGTTTGCCAGACCCGGCCCGGTGGCGGACGCGCCATGGTGACCACGCGCCACGCTAGCGGAACGGTGAGTCGACACCATAGTCTCGCCCGGTGACATACCTCGCCGCCGCCGGCCGCTACGACACGATGACCTACCGCAGGGCCGGACGTAGCGGCGTCCGGTTGCCGGCGGTGTCCCTCGGACTCTGGCACAACTTCGGCCACGGCCGGCCGCTGGACGACCAACGGACGATCCTGCTCCGCGCGTTCGACCTGGGCATCACCCACCTGGACCTGGCCAACAACTACGGCCCGCCACCCGGGACGGCGGAGGAGCACTTCGGTCGCGTCCTCACCACCGACCTCGGCCGCTACCGCGACGAACTGTTCATCTCCACAAAGGCCGGATACCTCATGTGGCCCGGCCCGTACGGCGAGTGGGGCTCCCGCAAGTACCTGCGCGCCTCGCTCGACGCGTCGCTGCGCCGGATGGGCCTGGACTACGTCGACGTCTTCTACCACCACCGGCCCGACCCGGACACCCCGCTGGAGGAGACGATGGCGGCGCTGGACGCCGCGGTCCGCGCCGGCAAGGCGTTGTACGTCGGCATCTCCAACTACTCCGCGAAGCAGACCGCCCGGGCGGCGGCGATCCTGCGGGACCTGGGCACCCCGCTGCTACTCAACCAGCCCTCCTACTCGATGGTGAACCGGTGGATCGAGGACGACGGCCTGCTGGACGAGGTGGAGCGGGCCGGTGCCGGTTGTGTCGCCTTCAGCCCGTTGGCCCAAGGCGTGCTCACCGACCGCTACCTGGCCGGTGTCCCGGCCGACTCGCGGGCCCGGACCAGCGACTTCCTCGACGAGCGGGACCTGACCGAGGCCACCCTCGACCGGGTCCGGGCGCTGAGCGCCATCGCCGAGCGACGCGGGCAGTCGATGGCCCAGTTGGCCCTCGCCTGGGCGCTGCGCGACCCCCGGATGACCAGCCTGATCATCGGGGCGAGCAGCGTCACCCAGCTCGAGGCGAACGTGGCCGCCCTGGACAACCCGGAACTCTCCGTCGACGAACTCGCCGAGATCGACATGGTGCTGCGGTAGCCCTCGGTCAGGCCGCCGCGAGGCTGGCGACCGTTTCCTCGAACCGCAGGCTGTCCAGCCAACCGCGGTGCACCTCGCGACCGGTCTCGTCGAGGATCACATAGGTGCTCTGCTCGGTGACCTCGAACTTCCGCCACACCTCACCGGCCCGGTCGTCGAGCTGCGGTACGCCACCCAACTCGAACTCCGTGACGAAGTCGCGCATCGCGGGAGCGGCGCCGAGACCGGCCACGCCGACGATGCCCACCCGGTCACCGTGTGCCGCCGCCATGTCGGCCACCGAGGCGGCCTGGCCGGCGCAGGTCGCGCACCAGGGCGCCCAGAACCACAGCACCACCGGCCGACCGGCCAGGTCGGCACCGCGGAAAGGCTTGCCGTCCAGGGTACGGCCGGTGAAGGTCAACGCCTCCGGGACGGCTGCCGGCGTACCGGTGGCCGGTCCCGAGGCGCCGGCGGACGGGGCACCGCCTGGCGTGCCCGTCGCCGAGCCGGTCACCTGGTCGGGGGTCGACCGCCCCGCCGGCTCCCCACCGCAGCCGGCGACCAGCGCCAGCACCGTGGCCAGGGCGAGCGCGCTGGCCACACCGCGTCCGCTTCCGGTCATTCGTCGCTGAGCGACAACGCCAGGGCGGGGCACATCCGCACCGCCTTCTGGGCCCCTCGCTCCAGCCAGCCCGGCACGGGAGTGGGCGGGAAGCTCGGGAAACCGTTGCCGTCGAGCCGGATGAACTCGGGCACCACATGGGCGCACAGGCCGTGCCCGTCGCACCGCGACCAGTCCACCGCCAGCCGGCGCTTGATCTCCTGCGCCGCGGCGGGCAGGCCGAGCTGCCCCACCACCTTGCGACCACAGCCGTCCCGCTTGGCGTGCGCCACCACGTCCGCGGCGAACACCTCCATGGCGGAGGTGGCGAACCGGCCGGTGCCGTCCGGATGGCTGCACGCCCCCCGACCCTTGACCACCCCGGCCGCGTTCCGCACGGTGTCCGCGTCGGTGGCGCCGGTGACCACCAGGTCGGCTGCCCGCGCCAGCTCGGGCAGCCCCAGCCGGCACGGTCCACACTGGCCCGCCGACTCTCCGGCGAGATAGCGCACCACCTGAGCCACCTCGCCCAACGGGCAGGTGTTCGGCCCGAGCGGCAGGATGATCCCGGCGCCGAGCGTGCCGCCCACCTTCGCGAGACCCGCGCGGGAAACCTCGGCCTCGGCCGCCGCCTCGGGGGTGATCCACTTTCCGTGGTACCCGCCGACCAGCACGCCTGGGCCGGCTGGCGCGTCGCAGAGCTGCAGCACGTCGGCCAGCGGGGTGCCGGTCGGGCACTCGACGACCGCCGGCTGACCCGCCGCGCCGCCGATGGTGAGCAGGACCGTGCCGGGCTCCTTCTCGGTGCCGACGGACGCGTACCCCGCCGGACCGACCCGGGCGGCCAGCGCCAACTGGGCGAACGTCTCCGCGTTGGAGAGCAGGGTGGGCAACCCGGACACGCCGCTGTCGCTGGCCCGCTTCTTGACCCCCGGGGGGATGTGTGCCTCGCCGTTGATACCGCGTACGAGCGCGCCCCCCTCGCCGGAGATGAACCGGTGCGGCACGGTGACGATTCCGGTCTCCACCGGCATCTCCCGCTCGCGCAGCGCCGCCGCCAGCGGCTCCTCCCCCACCCCGTCGTCGGCCACGCCGATGACGATTTCGTCGGCGTCGAGCGCGTACGCAACCAGCGCCGCGCCGTCGAGGATCAGGTGCGGCGCCCGGGTGAGCAGCGCCTTGTCCTTGCGACTGGCCGGCTCGCCCTCGGTCGCGTTCACCACCACCACCGGCGGCAACTGCTGTCGGCGCGCCGACTCGAGCACCGCTTTCAGCTTGCGGGCGAACGGGAAGCCGGCGCCGCCCCGGCCGGTCAGCCGGATCTCCTCGGCCAGGCGCAGCAGCGTGTTGATGGTCAGCGGTTCGAGCGGTCCGTGCACCTCCTCGTGCGCGGCCAGGTCCAGGGAACCGAACTCGTCGAAGCCGGCGGTCAGCCGCGGCTCACCGAAGCACGCGACCGGAGGCAGGACCGCGGTCCTGGCGCTCACTGTGCCTCACCTCGCAACTGGGCGAAGTACGCGCTGTCCACCACGTCGGCCTCGGCGCGACGCCGGCGCCGGGAGCTGCTCGACGAACTCCGCTCGGCCTCCTTGCGGGCCCGCCGGGAGGCGAGGTCGACAAGGGTGGGCGTGTCGTCCTCCGGCAGCGGAGGTGGGTATGCCGCCGCTTCCTCGTCGTCGTCCCGGCTGTGCCGGGGACCGCTGACCGGCCGGCTGGTGCCGGTGGCCGCCTCCGCGTACCGCCGCCGGCTGGTGGCCGGAGCCTCCCAGTAGTTGTCGGCCGGCTCGGGGACGCTCGGCGGAGGGCTGGACCACCGGCGTGGGCTGGTCCACGGCTCCTCCGGAACGTCGTCCGACAGCAGCGTCGACGACGCCGCGGCCGGGCGCTCGTCGGAACGCCACGACGGCCGCTCCTCGGAACGCCGCGACGGCCGCTCCTCGGAACGCCACGACGGCGTGCTCTCCGCGGCGCGCCATGCCGGAACCTCCTCCGCGGCCGGGACCGGCACCTGCGGGACGGCGAACCGGTTGGACCGGCGCCGCGGCGATTCCACATTCCGGTAGCCGGCCGCCGGCGCCCAGGAGTCGAGCACGTCCCCTGGCCCGTCGCCCGTTTCGACCGCCACGGTCCGGGACACGCGCAGGTTGGCCACCGGGCGCCGACCGGGCACCCAGGCACCGGCCCGGCCGCGGTCGCTCGCCGTCTCCTCGGCCGCCGCGGCGACCGCCGCGGTAGCCGGCTTGGCCACGCTCTCCCGCCGCTTGCGGCCCAGGCTCGTCGAAAGCCGGACCAGCAGCGCCCCCACCACGAGCAGCACACAGAGCAGATAGCTGAGGCTCACCCAGGTGGCCGGCGTCCGACCAGCGTTGAGGCCGTGCAGCAGGGCGACCGGCCACGACACGTACGCGGTGCTGTGCATCGTCCGCCACATCCAGGGCTTGCCCCGGCCGGCGAACCTGAGCCGGATGATGCCGGTCCAGAGCACGCTCACCATGCCGAACGCGGCGACGGTGCCGAGGCCGATCCAGACCCCCGCGCCCGAGACGAACGGCACCACCGAGTCGAGGACGCTGGCCTTGCCAGCCCCGACCTTCGTGAGCACGTGCAGGCCGAGCGCGCCGACGGCCACGATGCCCAGTGCCCGGTGGGTGGACTGGAGCATCACCCGGTTCTTGATCATCAGTACGGTGCGGTCCGTCGCCAGCACCCCCGCCATCACCGTCAGCGTCAGCGTCACGAGCGTCAACACGCCGCCGTAGAACTCGCTGACAATGAACAGCGTGATGTAGACGACCTGCCCGATCGGGGTCAGCATCATCCCCGCCCAGACCGCGGTCAGCATCGAGACGACAAGCGCCGCGATCGCGACACGGGGCACTGGACGGCCGTCCCGACTGGTGGCCACGCTCTGTGGTTCCGGCCGCTGGGTTTGCTTTTTGCGCGCCATCCGCTCCTCGATCTCCGCCGCTCGCGCCGAAGCGCGGTCGCCCGATGCCGTCGGTTGGTACGGATGCCCGGGCGCCACGGATGAACCCAGCCGGATCTTTTTCCGCCGGCTGGCGAGATTGGTCGCCAACCCCGTTAACGGATGGCCGCGCCATCCGGTTCACTCGACCGGCGAACCGGTTCCGGCCTGGGGATGTCACCGGCCGAATGAACCCGACACCACAGCGTAGCGACGCCGATGTCAGCCGCCACCGAACGCCCGGGCTCCACTGGGCGCGGCGAAGTCCTTCGCCGGTACGCCCTTCAGCGCCACCGCCATCGTCCGGGCCACCGCGTTGATCACCTCGCGCTGCACCGGCCCACCGACCAGATCGGTCGGATCGTCCGGGTTGGTGGCGATGCCCACCGCCGCGATCTGCGGGGTGAACCCGGCGAACGTCTCGGTCGCGTTCAGCTCGGAACTACCCGTCTTGCCCGCCACCGGCCGGCCATCCAGGATCTGACTCACCTGGGTGGCGGTGCCTCCGTCACACCGCTGGTACGCCGACTGCTGACCCACCGGACAGCGGGCCGCGTCGGTGGCCGCCCGGGCCACGTCCGGATCGAGCACCTGCTCGCAGGTGGGCTGGCCGACCTCGACCGGCGCCCCGTCCCGCCCGGTCACCGAGACCACCGGCAGCGGCGCGCAGCGCCGGCCCTCGGCCGCGACGGTGGCGTACGCGGTGGCGACGTCCAGCGGCGTGGTGGCCGCCACCCCCAGCGTGAACGACCCCCAACCCTCGGCACCGTTCCTGGCCAGTTCCGCGTCCGAGCCGGCCCGCAGGATGATGCCCATCCGCTGCGCCACCTCGACGACCTTCTCGGCACCCACCCGCTGGGCCAGCCAGACGAAGTAGGTGTTCACCGACCGGCCGAACCCCGTCCACATGGTGCGCTGCCCGTCCATCCAGGCCGGATTGTCGTTGCCCGGGCACCAGAACCCGTCACAACTTGTCGGCCCGTCGCCGGGATACCGCGACTTGAACCGGCTCGGCGAGTCGAAGTCGGTGTCCAGCGGCAACCCCGCCTCCAGCGCGGCGATCATCGTGAAGATCTTGAACGTCGAGCCGGCCTGGTAGCCCGTGATCGTCCCGCCGCCGGCGATCAACTGGTTCACCGTGTTCGGATAGTTCTGCTGTCCGCGTGGATTGTCGGCGAGGCTGTAGTGCCGGTTCACCGCCATCGCCAGCACCCGGCCCGTGCCCGGCTCCACCACGGCCATCGGCAGTGCCCGCTTGTTGCCGTAGCCGTAGACCTTCAGCGACTCGCGCAGCGCGGTGGCCTGGATGTCCGGGTCCAGCGTGGAGACGATCCGGTAGCCGCCCTGGCGGAGTGCCCGCTCCCGCTCGTCCGGAGTGGCACCGAACGCGGGCTGGCGCAGCCACCACTGTCGCAGATAGTCACAGAAGAAACCCCAGTCGTCGTGACCGGCCGGGGCCGCCGTACAACCGTTGGGCTGGGCGGTGGGGCGCAGGGTGAGCGGCTCCGCCTTGGCCTGGCTGGCCTGCTCGGCCGTGATGTCGCCGGTGCCCACCATGGCGTCAAGCACATATCCCCGGCGGTCCAGCGCGGCCTGCCGGTCACCGTCGATCGGGTTGTACTCGTCGGGCGACTGCACCAGCCCCGCCAGCAACGCCGATTCGGCAAGCGTCAACTCGGCCGCCGACTTACCGAAGTAGCGCTCACTCGCGGCACCCACCCCGTAGGCGCCGGCACCGAAGTAGGCGATGTTCAGGTACCGGTTGAGGATCTCGTCCTTGGACAGCCGTTCCTCGATCGCCTCGGCGTACCGGATCTCCTGGAGCTTGCGCCCGGCGCTGACCTCCGTGGCCGCCAACCGCTGCTGCTCGGTCAGGTCGGGGTCGGTCTTCAGTACGTTCCGGACGTACTGCATGGTCAGCGTGGAGCCGCCCTGCCGCACCTGGCCGTCGCCACCGTTGGCCACCAACGAACGGAGCAGGCCACGCGGATCGACCCCGTCATGCTCGTAGAACCGGGTGTCCTCGGCGGCCACCACCGCCTGCCGAAGCCTCGGAGCGATCCGGTCCAGCGACAGGTCGACGCGGTTCACGTCGTAGAACGAGGTGATCAACGTCTTGCCGTCGTTGGCGTACAGGTAACTGCGCTGCGCCGTCGGCGGCGTCCGCAGGCTGGCCGGCAGTTCGGCGAAGCTGTCGCTGAACGCCTTGGCGCTCAACCCGACAAGCATGTTGGCGGGCAGCGCCGCGGCGGCCAGGGCCAGCCCGGCGAGCGACCCGGCGAGCAGGACAGTCAACCAACGAGAGAGCAGGGACCGCGAGCGCATCCCCAAGACTGACCGGGCGGGTCCGGGTCCGGCCAGCCGGCGGTGCGAATTGTCTCCTTGGTCACGGCAGGCAACCTGATGGCGCCGCTGGCCGTCGGTGCCCCTGCCGCTGCCCGCCGGTTATCCCGGGCCGCGGTGGGTCGCCAGGGCCCCGTCGTACCGCATCCGATGCTCCTCGATGTAGTCCCGATGCTGCCGCGCCCAGTGAAGCAACGCCCCCACCTCGGTGGACAACGTCCGGCCCGGCCCGGTCAACGCGTAGTGCACGCTCGGCGGCGTGCTGGGCGTCACCGTCCGGGTGACCAGGCCGTCCCGTTGCAGGCCGCGCAGGGTCAGCGTGAGCATCCGCTGCGAGATCTCGTCGATGGCGCGGCGCAGGTCCGAGTAGCGGCGCGGCCCGTCCTCAAGGAGCGACAACACCAGCACGCTCCACCTGTCGCCGACCCGGTCGAGCACCTCACGCAGGCCGCAGTCGTCCCGATCGACCTGCGGGGGCACACCCGTGTGCGCTACGCCCAGCAATGTGCCGTCTTCCGTCATGCCGCCAGCATCGCCCAAACTCGGGCTACCGGGAAGTCGCCACCGAGTGCGCGGGCGGCTTCCCGCCCTCTCACCGTGCCCGAGATTCCGAGGGCCGTTCCGAATCCACTCAAGGAGCACAGCCATGCGTGCCGTTGTGATGATCGACGACTCGACCGGCCCCCGGCTGGCGGAAACGCCCGAGCCCGCGCCGGGACCGGGCGAGGTCAAGGTCCGGGTGCGGGCCTCCTCGCTCAACGGATTCGACGCCCTGCTCGCCGCCGGGACGTTGAAGAACATGTACGAGCACCGGTTCCCGCTGGCGCTCGGCAAGGACTTCGCCGGCACCGTGGTGGACGTCGGCGCCGGAGTGACCGACCTGACGGTGGGCGACGAGGTCTTCGGGGTCGTCAGCCGGCCGCTTCCCACCGACGGCGGCGGGTTCGGCGAATACCTGATCACCGACGCGCACGCCGGCATCGCCCGGCTGCCCGCCGGCCTCGACCACCGGACGGCCGGCGCGCTCGGCCTCGCCGGATCCGCGGCGGTCGCCGCCATGGACGCGTTGGCACTCGCGTCCGGCGAGACGGTTGTGGTCAGCGGCGCCAGCGGCGGCGTGGGAGCCTTCGTCGTGCAGTTGGCGGCCCGGGCCGGCGCCTCGGTGATCGCCACGGCCACACCCGGGGCAGCGACCGACCACGTACGCGACCTGGGGGCGCGGCACGTCGTCGACTATCACGACGACCTGCCCGCCCGGGTCCGGGAGCTTGCGCCCGACGGCGTGACCGCGGCGGTGCACCTCGCCGGCGACTGGTTCGAGCTGGCCGGTCTGCTGACCGACGGCGGGCGCGTCGTGTCCCTCCTGCACGCCGGTTCCGACCTGGCCGCCGGCCGGGCCATCACGGCGACCGCGGTGATGGCCACGCCCAGCCGACCGGTGCTGGACCGGCTCGCCACCGAAGCCACCACCGGCCGCCTGCGGGTGCCCATTTCCCGCACCCTCCGGCTCGACGACGTTCCGGCGGCGCTGGGCGCCTTCGGCACCGGCTCCCTCGGCAAGGTCGCCGTCGCCGTGTCCTAGCGTGGCGCGCCGGACGCGGCACCGGCCGCTCACTGGCCGGCCAGCAGCGCTCCGATCAGGCATCCGAACGCGGCCACCGACGTCACCGTGCGGACCAGGTTCCACCGCACCCAGCGGGCCTCGAAGCGGGCCCGGACGGGCGCCGGATCGGTCTCGTCCACCGGTCCGGCGGCGTCGAGTTGGTTGTTCAGCGGCACGTTGACTCGTCCGGTGATCACGATGGTGGCCAGGTACAGCGCGAGTGCGGCGACCGACCAGGGCAGCGGCTCCCGGCTGCCGGCCGGCAGGTGCAGCGCCACCGTCAGCAGCAGCAACGGGATCGAGCCGACGAAGGCGGTCAGGAACCAGCCGTTGATGATCCGCCGGTTGATCAGTCGCATGGTCTCGACGAAGGTCCGGTCGCTGGCGCCGGCCAGGCCGAGCATCACCGAGCACGAGAACGCGTAGAACAGGCCGGCGACGAGGCCGGTGGTGAGGGTGCTGGCCGCCAGAGCCGCGACCCGCAGCAGGTCCGTCATGCCACCGATCCAACCGCACCCCGGCGACCCCTGACCAGGTCGGGTGCCGCAACGATTCCCTCGCACCCAGGGCTCTCGGCATCGGAAGGCCCCTCGTTGACCCTCGGTGGAGGCGGGCTGACGCGGAGTGCGCGGGCTTGCCACACTGGACGGACGTGGTTCGGTGCACACATGGCGGGGTCGAGATGGCAGACGGCGCGGAGACCGGCGCGATTGACGACGCGGAGACCCACGCAACCGATGGTGCGGCGGCGGAGCGGGCCCGGCGAGGCGTACGCGCCTGGGTGCGCGCCACCGGACGGCGCGCCCGCGGCGGAGTGCGGGCCGCCACCCCGTACGGCATCCTGGCCTTCCTGACGGCCTCGGCGGTGGCCCCCGTCGCGGGCGCCGGCCTCGGCGCCACCGGGGAGTTCGCCGCCGCCCTCGGCCAGCTCGGCGGCATGGGCAGCAACTACCTCGCCGACGTGCTGGCTGGAACCGCCACCCGCCTTCGCGAGCAGCCCGGCGACGCGCGGACCGGCGACGCGCCGACCGAGGAGCAGTGGCGGGACGCGGTCGCGGAGGCGCTGCAGCCGCTGCTCGCCACGGACGACGAACGCGGGCGGGCGCTGCGCGCGGATGTCGGCCGGCTGCTCCGCTCGGTGGACGCGGTCGGCACCGCGCTGGCCGCCTCGATGACGGCGGACGGGATGCTCCACCGGGAATTGACCGAGACGTTCGAGTCCCTCGGCACCGACATCGGTGAACTGCACTGGATGCTCGCCGAGACCCGCCGCGGCATCGACGACCTCCGGCACCGACTGGCGGAGGAGAGTGCGCGGCAACGGCGGCAACTCACCGCGATCCGGCAGGATCTGGTGACCATCGCCGTGCTCAGTGCCCGGGACAGTCGTGGAGCGGCCCCGACCACCGAGCCCCGACCGGCTCGGGTTCCTCCGGACGGTGACGACGTCTGCCCGTACCCCGGACTGGCCAGCTTCCAACCCACGGACGCCGCCTGGTACCGCGGCCGCGAGCCGCAGGTCGCGCTGCTGCTCAGCCGGCTCATCGAGCAGCTCGTCGGTGGCCCACCGCTTATCGTCACCGGCGTCTCCGGGGTCGGCAAGTCGTCGCTGCTGCGCGCCGGGCTGCTGCCCGCCATCGGCGCGGGTGGACTCGGGGCCGACGCGGCGAGCTGGCCATGGGTGCTGCTCACCCCCGGCGACGATCCGCTCGACGACCTGATCGGTCAGCTCACGGCGCTCGCCCCGGGACACGACCTGACCGCCGTGGCAGCGACGGTACGTGACCGGCCGGACCGGCTCGGCGACCTGATCCGACGGCTGGACGAGGCGGGTGCCCGGCCGGTCATCGTGGTCGACCAGTTCGAGGAGCTGTTCACCCGGTGCGCCGATCCGGACCGGCGGCTCGCCTTCGTCACCGCGTTGACCAACGCCGCCCCGGCCCTCGTGGTGCTCGCGGTCCGGGCGGACTTCTACGCGTCCTGCGCCGAGCTGCCGCCACTGGCCCGGGTGCTGGCCGCCGGGCACGTGGTGCTCGGCCCGCTTACCGACGGCGAGCTGCGCCGGGTCATCCGGGAGCCCGCCGAGCTGGCCGGTCTGACGATCGAACCGGGGCTTGTGGAGGTGCTGCTGCGTGACCTCGGCGCCGACGCGCCCGGCGGCTACCAGCCCGGCACGCTGCCGCTGCTGGGCCACGCGCTGCGAGCCACCTGGGAACGCCGGACCGACGGACGGCTCACCGTCGCCGGCTACCGGGACACCGGCGGCATCGGCCGGGCCATCGCGGAGTCCGCGGAACGGATCTTCCTGGACCTCGACGCCGACGGGCGGGCGGCTCTCCGGACGGCGCTGCTCAATCTGGTCACCATCGCCGACAACGGGGCGGTGGTCCGCCGCCCCCGGGCGCGGGCCGGCATCGATGCCGCCGTGCTGACCCGGCTGGTGGCCGACCGGTTGGTCACCGTCGGCGACGACCGGGTCGAGATCAGCCACGAGGCGCTGCTCGCCAACTGGCCGCGGCTCACCGGGTGGCTGGTCGAGGCACGCGAGGAGATCCTGCTGCGGCAGCGGATCACCGACGCGGCCCGGGACTGGACGGCGGCCGGCGAGGATCCGGACCTGCTGCTGCGCGGCGCCCGGCTGGCCGCCGCCCGCGAGCGGGCCGCCGTGCGGGCCGAGCTGACCGACACCGAGCGGCGGTACGTCGAGGCGAGCGCCGTGGCGGCGGAGCTGGCCGAGGCGGCCCGCCGCCGGGGTGTACGCCGGTTGCGCCGGCTGGCGGTGGGTCTCGGCGTGGCCCTGCTGCTCGCCGTCACCGGAGGGCTGGCCGCGGTGGATCGACAGAACACCGCCGACGAGCAGCGCCGGCAGGCCACCTCCCGGCAGTACGCGGCCGAGGCGGTTGCGGCGTTGCCGAACGACGAGCTGCTGGCGATGCGCCGGGCGGTCGACGGGTGGGACCAGGCGCCGACCGTGGAGGCCCGCGGGGCGCTGCTCTCCGCCCAGATGACCAACACGGTCGGGACGCTGGGCAGCGACAACGGCGGCAACTCGGTGGCGGTCAGCCCGGACGGCCGGCTGGCGGCGATCGGCCACCCGGACGGCCGGGTACGGCTGTGGGACATCGCCACACTGCGCCAGCGGGGTGCCGACCTGGTGCATGCCGAGGTCTCGGCCGGGACGCAGGTCGGCGCCTCCGCAGTGAGCTGGCTCGCCTTCTCGCCAAACGGGCAGTTCCTCGCCACCGGCTCGGTGATGCGCGACGGCCTGCGTATCTGGGACGTCGCCACGGGGGCGCCGGTGCGCACGCTGCCTGGCACGGCGGCGATGGCCTGGCTCCCGGACACGAACATCGTGGTGGCTTCCCGCAGCGATGCCGCTCAGCCGCTACGCCTCGGCGGCTGGGACGTCACGACGGGCCGGCAGATGTTGGACATCCCTACCGGCGACAAGTTGGGTTTCGACCTCGCGGTGAGTCGGGACGGCGCGTACCTCGCGATGGCGGACTCCAGGAGGGAAACCACCGTGTGGCGAGTGGCGGATCGCCGCGAGGTGTCCACCGTGCCCCATTCTTGGCGGTTGGCCTTCGCTGCGGACAACTCCCTGGTGACGCGGAGTCGCGACGGCCGGCTGGCTGTCTGGGCGATGCCGTCGGGCAAGGCGGTCCGGACGCTGGCCGAACCTGGTGGGGCACCGACACAGCCCGTGGTGTCGCCGGACGGCATGGTCTTCTCCAGTGGCGAAAGCGCCGCTTTCGTCAGCGGCTGGCCGCTGTCCGGGACTGGGGAGTCGTACGCGTTCGGTGGAATCACCGGCACGCTCGCGAGCCTCGGCCTGTCCGCCGACGGCCGGACGCTTGTGGTGACCGGGACTGACAGGCCCTCGATCGTGTATCGCAGGCTCACCGACTGGCTCAGCCAGTCAACCCCGGTCAGCTACCTGGCCGCCGACCCCGCTGGCCCGCACCTGGCCGCGGCTGTCCAGAACGGGTCGGTGCGGGTATGGGACCGGAATCGTCGCACCTGGGTGCGGGACCTGCGCCCGGACGAGCCAACCGGCGTCGCCTACGCCCCCGACGGCATCCTCGCGGTGAGCACCGGGCGGGGGTCCGTGGACCTGTACGGCGCGGACGGCGGCCGGCTAGCTCCGCTGCCGGACGCCGGGCCACCGGGCACCGCGGTCGACACACCGGTCTTCTCCCCCGACGGTTCGCTGCTGGCCGCGGCCGTGGCGCTCCCCGATCCGGAAGATCCCGAGAAGCGACGGCACCGGGTGGCCGTGTGGCGCATCCCGGCGGGCGGGGCTCCGACGCTGTTGGAGCTGCCCGCCCGCGTACCGGATTTCCCATCGGGCGAGGCCGACGCGCTGGCCTTCACCTCGACCGGCGACACGCTGGTCGCGGCGGTGAACGGGGCCAACAACGAGACCCTTACGGTCGATCGCCGGGCGACCATCTACACCTGGCGCACCACCGGCCTGACCCCCGCCGGGCAATACGACCTGGGGCCGTATCTTGCTACCGACATGGCCGTCAGCCCGGATGGTCGACTGGTTGCCGTCGCCGGAACCAATCGTCTGGTGGAGCTGCGGGAGCTGCCCTCCGGCCGCCTGGTCCGGGAGCTTTCCCACCCGACGGCAGTCCGGCAGGTGTCGTTCGCCCCGGATGGCCGAACCGTGGCGACCGCGACGGTGAGCGACTATGCCGTCCGGCTCTGGGACACCGGCTCCGGCCTGCTGACTGCCCATCTCACCGGCCACCGCGACGAGATCAACGCGATCGTGTTCGCCCCCGACGGCCTGCTGTTCACAGGTTC
Organism: Plantactinospora sp. GCM10030261; assembly: GCF_042666615.1. Lineage (NCBI taxonomy): Bacteria > Bacillati > Actinomycetota > Actinomycetes > Micromonosporales > Micromonosporaceae > Plantactinospora > Plantactinospora sp. GCM10030261. Next base: position 99,885 of record NZ_JBHTDD010000004.1, on the reverse strand, counting down.
ATATGACACCTCGGTCGGGGTGTGGCAGCTCGACCCGGACGAGGCGGTACGCCGGTTGTGCCGGCTGCTCGTGCCGGCGATCGAGACCCGCGACGACCCGACTGACCATCCGCCTGCCGCCTGCCGTCGGTGACGCCCGCCCCCACTGGCGATCGCCGCCGGTGATGTCCGCCTCCACTGGCAATCGCCGCCGACGACACCGCCTCCACTGGCGATCTTGGACAGTTTCCGTCGCATGGGGACGGAAACTGTCCAAGATCTCGGCATTCCGTCCTGAGCGCCGGCCGGGCCGCCAGAGCGGCGGATCGACGGAACAACGGAACGACGGAACGACGGAACAACGGAACAACGGAACAACGGAACGACGGAGATTAACGCAGCCGGGCTCCCACCTCCGCGCCGAGCCGTCGCAGCACCGCCTCCCGGGCCGCGCCGACGACCTCGGCGGTGAGCGTGCGGTCAGTGGGCCGCAGCGTCAGCCGCAGGCTCACCGACCGGTGCTCCGCCGGCACCCACGATCCCCGGTACTCGTCCAGGTAGGACACCTCGTCGACAAGCGGATCCGCCGCCCGGGCCACGGCTTCGACCCGCGCCCACGGCACGGCGTCGGGGACCACCACCGACAGGTCGAAATCGGCCCCGGGCAGGTCGGGTACGGGACGGAACCGGTTCTCCCGCGACTCGTGCCGGGTCAGCCGGTCGAGGTCGAGTTCGACGCAGGCGACTTGAGCGGCGTCGACACCGGCCAGCCGGCGGGCGCGCGGCGTGACAAGCGCGAGGGTGCCGACCGGTCGCCCGCCGGTGTGAATCGCCACCCGCGCCGACCCGTCGGCCCAGCCGGGCACCGTCGGGTCGTCGCCACCGTCCGGCACCAGGGTCACCTCCCGCACATGGGCATGCCGGCGCAGCATGTCCAGCAGGCCCTTGGCCCTTCGGAACAGCGTCACCCCGTCGTCACCGGCCAGCGCCACGCCGAGCATCCGCCGCTCGACGGGCGGCACCGCCGCACCCGGCCCGGCGGCGCCAGCACCGGATTCCGTCTCGAACACGGTGCCGACCTCGAAGATGTCGACCTCCGGCCGGTACCGGAGGTTCCCGGCCACCGCCGCCAGCAGGTTCGGCACCAGCGACGGGCGCAGCGAGTCACGGTCCGGTGCCGGCGCTCCGAGGAAGCGTACGGTCCGGTCCTTGACGCCGCCGGTCGCGGTGAGCAACCGGTCCGCCGTCCACGGATAGGTGATCACCTCCTGCAGCCCGCCCCGGCCGGCGAGCTGCTCGCGTACCACCCGGTCCAGTGGCCTGTTCCGCAGGTCACGGACCGATGTCAGGTCCACCCGGACCGGGTCGGCGGTCAGCCGGTCGTACCCGTGGATCCGCGCGACCTCCTCGACGATGTCGTGCGGCAGCGTCACGTCCCCGGTGGACCGCCAGGTGGGTACGGTGATCCGCAGCTCGGTGCCGGCGACGGTCACCGCGAACCCGAGCGCCCGCAACGTGCCGAGCACCTCGGCGTCGGGCAGCGACTCCCCGATCCGGCGGTCCAGGAAGGCCCGGTCGACGGTGATCTGGACCGGTTCGGTGGCCGCGCCCGTCTGGTTCTGCCAGCCGCGCACCACGGCGCCCGGCGCGACCCGTGGCAGCAGGTGGAGGAACAGGTCCACGGCCGCGTCGACCCGCTGGGTGTCCAGTCCCTTCTCGAACCGGACCGATGCCTCGGTGCGCAGGCCCAGCCGCAGCGCCGCCTGCCGGACCGGGCCGGGCCGGAAGGTCGCCACCGCCAGCAGGACGTCGCGGGCGCCGGCGGTGACCGCCGGACCGGCCGCACCCAACACCTCGCCAAGGTGGGCGGACAGCGGCGACCGGTCCGCTTCGTAGACATGACTGGGCTGCCCCACCGTGAACATCACGTAGTTGCTCAGGTCAACCAGCGGGCTCACCGGTGTCTCGCCGATGCGGGCCAGGCGCTCGCCCAGCCAGCCCGGCGTGGCGGCTGAGCCGTCGTCGCTTATCGAAACGGCAGCGAACCGCGCGCACACCGCCGGATCCACGTCGCCGACCAGGCCGTCGGTGACCGCCGGCCGGTTGGCACGCGGCAGCTCCCGCAGCGGTACGCCGTAGATGGCGGCGAGTTCGCGGGCGATGCCGTGGTGGCCCCACAGGTCGGGGCGGTTCGTGAGGGACTTGTTGTCGATCTCCAGGATCGCGTCGTCGGCGACCCGGTGCACGTCCTCCACCTCGACGGTGTGCAGGGTCAACCGGTGGGCCAGCTCCTCCGGCGGCTCGCCGGCCGGCAGGTCCACGTAATCGGAGATCCACTCCAGGGACACCTTCATCGCGGCCTCCTAGGCGAACTGGGTGAGGAAACGAAGGTCGGCGGCGTGCATGAGCCGGACGTCGTCGATGCCGTACCGCATCATGACGAGCCGGTCCAGGCCGACGTTGAGATAGCAGCCGGTCCACCGGTCGGGGTCGAGGCCGCCGGCGCGCAGCACGTTCGGGTGCGGGCTACCGCCGGGCATCACCTCCAACCAGCCGACGTGGCGGCAGGTCCGGCAGCCCCGCCCCGCGCAGACCTGGCACTCCATGTCGATCTCGAAGCCCGGTTCGACGAACGGGAAGAAGCCGGTCCGCATCCGGGTCCGCACCGGTCGACCGAACACGGTGTCCAGGATCGTGTCGACAAGGAACCGGGCGGCGGACAGCGGGACGTCCTCGTCCACCAGCAGCACCTCGTACTGGAAGAAGGCCCGTTCGTGCCGGGGGTCGGTGCTTTCGTTGCGGTACACCCGTCCGGGATAGGCCAGACGGAACGGTGGCTCGTGCTCCCGCATGTAGTGCAGGCTCGCCCCGGTCAGGTGCGGTCGCAGGCAGAGCCGGTCGGCGCCCCGGCGTCCCTCGGCGCCGGCGAGCCAGAACGTGTCCATGCTCTCCCGCGCCGGGTGGTCGGCCGGGAAGTTCAGCTCGTCGAACTCGACCAGTTCGGAGCTGACCTCCGGGCTCTCGTACACCTCGAAGTTCAGCGCCGCGAAGGCGTCGTTGAGGTCGTACATGAGCTGGGTGGTGGGGTGCAGACGGCCGGGGCCGACGGGCAGGCCGGGCAGCGTGACGTCCAGCGGTCGAGGCAGCGCGGGCTCGGTGTCCAGCAGGTGCCGCTGCCGCGCGTCGAGGTCGCCGGTGATCAGGGTCTGCGCCTCGTGCAGCGCCGCGCCGACCACCCGGCGGTCCTCGGCGGGCAGCGCGCCGATCTCCCGGCGGATGGCCGGCAGCCGGCCGGACCGGCCCAGCACGTCCCGGCGGATGGCATCCACGTCGGAGATCGAGGCGGCGGCGCGGATCCGGTCCAGGGTCTGCTCGTTCAGTACGGTGATGTCCCGCCGCAGTCGCTCAGCGGTGTCGCTCATCGAGAGTTGTCCGTTCTCCTCGGGGATCGGCATGCGGAACCCCCGGGACGGCCGGCGGACGATGCCCCCGCGCCGTAAGTGGAGAGACGTCTCAGCTCAGCGCGCGCAGCCCACCGGTGACCCGGGGGCGACTAAATCGGAGCGCGCGGTGCGACATGCCGCCATCCTGCCACCGGCCGGGTGCCGGAAGCAAACGATCAACAGGCTCGGTTCACCGGCGAGCCAGCCGTTCCAGCAGCGGAACCACATCGGCGGGCGCCGGCATCGCGGCGATCTCGTCGCGGACCTGGGCGGCGGCCGCACCCAGCGCCGGGTCCGTGGCAAGTCGGCGCAGGCGGTCCGCAGTGATCTTCCGGGCCGGCACCGCCAGGCCGGCGCCTCGTGCCGCCACCAGCTCGGCGTGCCGCCGGCGGTCGCCGGCACCCGGGACGACGAGCTGCGGCACCCCGGCCGCCAGCGCGGCGAGCAGGGTGCCGGCGCCGCCGTGGTGGACCACCGCGGCGAAGTACGGCAGCGCCGCGGCGAACGGGAGCCAGTCGACGGTGCGGACGTTGGCCGGCAGTCCACGTCTGCGGACGAGCCGCTCCGGGGGGCGGACCATGACGAATTCGGCGTCCACGTCCGCCGCGGCGGCCAGCGTGGCCGGCATCGGGTCACCGATCGGCGGGCCGGCCACGGTGCTCCGGGTGACCAGGATCCGGGGGCGCGTGGTTGGGGTGGCGAGCCAGTCCGGAACCTCGCCGCCGACGCCGTGCGGAACCGGCCGCAGCGGCTGGGCGGCGCGGGGCCCGACGAGGCTGGCTGGGGTGAGGGTGAGGACGGCTCCGCTCGGGGGGAGGTCGCCGATTTCCCGGCTGGCACCGGCGACGTCCTCGGTGAGCGCCCGCTCGTCGAACAGGACGTTGCCGTGCAGCACCGCCGCGACGCCCAGCCGGGCGGCGACCAGCCCACCGACCGGGGCCAGCGGCTCGTGCACCACCAGGTCGGGCTTCCACCGCTCGGCGAGGTCGAGCACCGGCCCGGCAAGCCTGTCGTTTACCGCTCCGAAGAACAGCCGCGCGGCCCGCGTGCCCGCCCGGCCGGCGAGTTCCGCCCGGGCGAGCGCCGGGTGGCGCAGCGCCAGTCGCAGGGCTATCCGTTTCATGTCGATGCCCGGGGCGATGTCGGCCACCGCGTGTCCGGCCGGTGGGGGTGCGATGGCATCGCCACCGGCGGCGAGCAGCACCTCGTGTCCGGTCTCCCGCAGTGCGCTGGCCAGCGGCGCCATCGGATAGAGGTGCCCGGCGAGCGGCACCGCGACGAACAGGATTCGCATGGTGACAGTATTCACTACAGAAGTAGTTAGGCGGCGATCAGGCCGGGCGGGCGTGGCGACCCGGTCCGACCGCACTGCCGATGAGCAGCATCGCCACCGGCAGGAACGCCCCGCCGATGCCCAGGCCGAGCAACAGTCCCCAGGCAACGATGACCATCGCGGCGACCGCGTCGGCGATGCCTGTCAACCGACCGACCCGCTGGGCGAGCACCGGCAGCAGGGCGGCGGCCAGGGGCACCCCGAGCAGGTACGCGGCGGCGGTCCCGGAGTCGTCCACCGTGTACGGCGTGAGCGCCGCGACCACCAGCAGCATGATCGCCAGAGCGGACCCGCGGAGCACCCGCCGGGGATCGGCGGGGCGGCGGACCAGGACGAGGACGCCGACCACAAGCGCCGCCGCCAACGAGCCGAGCATCACCAGACCGATCATGGCGCCTCCCCTGTCGCGCCACTCCACCATACGGCGGTCGCGCCCGTCAGTAGAGCAGGTGCGGTCGGCGGCGCCGGTTCCAGTCGGCCAACTCGTCCGCCCAGGCACCGACCACCTCGTCCACGTCGGCCCCGGCGTCGATCTGGGTACGCAGTCGCGGCGAGCCGGTGAGCTTGTCGATCCAGTACGGCCGGGCGGGGTCCCAGGCGTCCTGGCGCCAGGCGAACGCCGGGTACCTGTGCGCCTCGACGAGCATGGCGACCCCGGTCCGGATCGGGTCGTACACCGCCCGGTCGACGACCTTGACCTCGACCCCTGCACACATCTTGTTCAGCAGGGCCGGCTTCTGGCCGGCCGAGGTCGGTGAGAAGTACGCCTCCCGGAACTCGACGCCGGGCAGGTCACGGGCGTTGAGCCGGTCCCCCCAGTGGTAGTCGAAATCGGTGGCCAGGCCGCCGATCAGCTCGAACGGCCGGCAGGTGCCGCGCCCCTCGGTGATCGACGCAACGCCCTCGAACAGGCAGGTGCCGGGATAGACAAGCGCGGTGTCCGGGGTCGGCATGTTGGGGCTGGGCAGGACCCACGGCAGGTCGGTGTCGGCGGCAAGGTCGCTTCGCCGCCACCGCCGGCACCGCACCACGTCGAGGTCGACCGGCCGACCGGCCTCCGTGGGCAGGAACTCGGCGGCGAAGAATCGGGCCAGCTCACCGACCGTCATGCCGTGCTGCTGGACGATCTCCTTGAGGCCGACCCCCGAGGTGTACGGGGTGGTCATCATCGGGCCGTAGGCCCGCCCGCCGATCGGGTTCGGCCGGTCCAGCACCACATATCGCTTGCCGGTCCGGGCCGCGGCCACCATTGACGTGTACATCGTCCAGATGTACGTGTAGAAGCGGGCGCCCACGTCCTGGATGTCGAACACCACGGTGTCCACACCGGACTGCTGGTACATCGTCTCCCAGCGGCTGAGCGTGGCGCCGTACGCGTCGTACACCGTGATGCCGGTCCGCGCGTCGATGCCGGTGCCCTCGCTGCCGCCGGCCTGGGCGGAACCGCGGAAGCCGTGCTCCGGGCCGAACGCCGCCACCACCTGGACCCGGCCCGAGCCGTGCATGAGGTCGACGAGATGCCGGTACGCGGCGTCCACCCCGGTCGGGTTGGAGATGACGCCGACCCGCTGGCCGCGCAGTTCGGCGAACCCGGAGCGCACCAGGACGTCCAGGCCGGTCTCGATCCGGCGGATGCCGGGGCCGGCCGGCGAGGCGGCGGCGCCGGCCCGGGTGGTGACGGTGCCGGCGGCGGCTCCCGCGGTGACGGCCCCGGCGGTGGTGAGGAAGGTTCTGCGCTGCAAGGGGATGCCTCCTCCAGTGGCGACCGGACCGGATGTCTGAAACTTAGCTACGGCTTGGCGTGAGGTCAAGGAAGGATAGCTACATAGATGGACGCTTGTCCGGGCGGCCGGGAAGCTGACTGGCCACAACCGCCATGACGAGCACCGTCCCGAGAATCCACAAACCGACGGCCCGCGCCATCGCACCTGGATCGGCGGCGGAGTCGGCGATCTCGGCGGTGACCGCGATGCCGACCGCCGCACCGAGCTGGTTGAGCATGTAGAGCACGGAACTGCCCTGCGGCACGAGCGGCGCCGGCAGGGTCCGGTACAACGACCCCATCGTGGGCGCGGCCACGAAGCCGAGGGCGGCGCCAATGGCGAACCCGACAAGTGCGGGCCATAGCGGATGGGAATCCGCGCCAAGTCGAGTGAGGGCCAGCGCGGCCAGCGCCGCGCACACCGACCCGGCCAGCGCGAGTCCGCGGGTGCCGATCCGGTCGCTCAGCCGCCCCGCGACCGGCATGCTGAGCACCGACCCGAGACCGATCGGCGCCACCAGCAGACCGGCTTCGGCCGGGCCGCCCGTCGAGCCACCGGCCCGTAAGAGATACAGCGGGAACGCGAACAGCGCGGAGAACGTCGCCACCCCGACGAGCCCCTGCACGGTGACGCTGGCCGAGAAGGGTCGGCTGGCGAACAGCCGCAGATCGACAAGCGGTGCGGCGTGCCGGCCACGGAGCGCGTGTACGCCGTACCCGATCAGCAGCGTCACCCCGACCGCGAGCGGAAGACCGACGGCGGCGCTGGAGAGTCCGCCGTTCTCGCCGACCCGGGTGAGCGCCAGGACCAGTGCGGCGACGCCCGGCCCGCTCAGCGCCACCCCGAGGAGGTCGAGACGGTTCGCGGTTCCGGCCGGCCGGTCACGCGGAACCACTCGCAGCGCGAGCAGGAAGGCGACGGCACCGATGGGCAGGTTGACCAGGAACATCCACCGCCAGCCCAGACCGTCGACAAGGACCCCACCCAGCACCGGACCGAGCACCGGCCCCAGCGGCAGCACCGCACCCATGAGCCCCATGACGCGGCCGGCGCGCGCCGGTCCGGCGCCCCGGGCGAGCAGGACGAGCACGAGCGGGTCGAGTATGCCCGCGCCGACCCCCTGGAGCACCCGGAACCCGATCAGGCTCGCCATGTCCCAGGCCAGCCCGCTGGCGAGGGAAGCGAGCAGGAACAGGGCCAGGCCGGCCAGCCACAACCGGCGCGCTCCCCACCGGTCGACCGCCCAGGTGGTGACGGGAATGGTGACCGTGAGGGCCAGCAGGTAGGCGGTGGAAACCCAGCCCACGGTCCGTACTGCGGTGTCGAAGCTGGCGGTGAGGGTGTCCACGGCGACGACCACCATCGTGCCGTCCAGGATTCCCATGATCCCGCCCAGCAGGACCACCGCGATCAGGCGACGTAGGGCCGGCTCCAATCGATCAGTTCCATGCTCACGAGTCTCGCTAGTTGTACTCACGGGTTCAATCTAGGGATGGATCCTCCCAGTGGGCAAGCGCGTACATGAAAATGGACCGCTTGGTTCATGGAACGTCGCGGACGGAGGTAGGCTGCCCGGGTGACCGCCGCATCCGCCCACGCCGCCTCACGCGGGCGTATCGACAAGCGCCACGCGATCCTGGACGCCGCCATCACGGTCTTCGCTCGACAGGGGTACGCCCAGGCGTGCGTCAAGGAGATCGCCGCTGAGGCCAGCGTGGCCAAGCCCACCGTCTACAACCACCTGACCGACAAGGCGAACCTGTTCCGACAGGCCGTCGAGGCCGCCGCCGACGCCCTACACGCCGAGAACCTGGCCGCCCTCGACGGACTGACCAGGCCGGGCGACGACCTGCGGGCGGCGCTCGAAGACACCGGTCGTCGGCTGCTGCGTCACCACTGTTCCGAACGGTCGACGGCGCTGCGCCGGCTGCTGCACGCCGAGGGCACCCGGTTTCCCGATCTGCTCGGTCTCCCCTCCGTCGACCCGCGGACGCTCGCCACGGCGCTCGCCGACCGGTTGGCCCGGCTGTGTGTCACCGGCCGGCTGCGCCTCACCGACCCCGACCGGGCCGCCGAGCAGTTCCTGGCCCTGCTCACCGGCCCGGTCGACCTTCGGTCCGGGTACGCCGGTCGATCGATGACGACCGGCGAACAGGACGGGATCGCCCGCGCCGCGGTCGACGTGTTCCTCAGCGCGTACACCGGATCACCGGCGCCTCCCGAGTGAACCGCCGGTCAGCCGGCCGGCTCGACAACCAGCACCGGAATCCCGACCCTGCTCGACCACCCGGGCCTCCTCAACGGAAGTCGGCGACGGTCGCGGGACCTGTCGACCAGACCGGACCAGGGAACCGGTCGCCCGGTTCCTGTCGCATCCAGGTTCGGAGTTGAACAATTGTTGAAGTCAAGCGTCGTGGTCCAGGTCACCGTCGGGCTACGGCATCCGGTCGCCGGCGGCGCGCATCCGTTCCCCGGCTGCCGCCGTCAACGGCTCGCCGTGGCCGAAGCAGGCGATCTCCACATCCAGCGCGGCCAGTCGGCGGTACGACGCCAACGCCTCGGCCCGGTCCACGTTGAACAACCCGGGGAAGACCGGCGCTTCCGGGTCCCGTGATCGCGGGTTGCGGGCGGCGATGTCCCCGGTGAACACCACCTTCCAGTCGGGCAGATGCAGCGCGATGCCGCCTGCGGTGTGCCCCGGGACGGCGAGCACCACCGCACCCTCCCCGACGTCCAGTACGTCTCCCTGGTCCACCTCCCGGTCCACCCGGACCGGCGCCGGCGGCTCGGCCGGCAGCTGGACGCTCACCGCGTCGAAGATGGGCCGTTCGAAGTCCGCCAGGTCCGGCGCCGGGGGAACCACCTCGCCGCGAATGACGGGCGCGTCGGCCCGGTGCGCGATGACCTCGATGTCGCCCCAGGAGGCGATGTCGGCGGCACCCCCCACATGGTCCTGGTGACCGTGGGTGAGCACCAGCCGCCGGACCTCCCGCAGGTCGTGCCCGAGGCCGCGGATCGCCTCCGCGATCCGCGGCCCGCTGCCCGGTGCGCCGGCGTCGACGATGGTCAGCCCGTCGGGATCCCGCCACAGGTAGACGTGCCCGATCGGAAAACGAAGGAAGAACAGGTTCACGGTGATTTGTACGATGTCCATCGCGACCACCGTAGACAGCCGGCTCACCGGACGCCACGAACGCGCCGGTGCCCCTCCTCACGGTCCCGGACGGCCGAGCCGCCCCCGACGGCCGCCGATGATCAGGGCGACCTTGTCCTTGATGTCGTTCATGGAAACAGCATCGCCAGGATCACCTTCCAGGTCTGGCTGCGTTCGGACGCCGCGTTCGGACATCCACGGAGAACCGTTCGATGTCACGAGACATGGGGCCATTGCTGCCGGAGCTTGGCAGGATGCCGGGATGGATCTCGAAGAGTTGCGCCTCGCCGTCTACCGGTCGTTCGCCGAAACCGGACGGGCACCGACGGTCGTCGAGTTGGCCGGCGGGAGCGACGTGGACGAGGTACGGACCGGACTGGCCGAGTTGGCCGGCGCCCGCCATCTCGTGCTGGACGGCGACCGGATCGTCATGGCCCATCCGTTCTCCGCCGTACCGCTGGGTTTCGCCGTGATGGGCCGCCGGACGCTCTGGTGGGGCGGCTGCGCCTGGGATTCCTTCGCCCTGCCGCACCTGCTGCCGGACGAGGGCGAGGTGCTGGTGTCCACCCGCTGCCCGGCCTGCGCCCGCCCGCACGCCTGGAACGTCGGTACCGACCAACCACCTGCCGGCGAGCAGGTCGCGCACTTCCTCGTGCCGGCGGAACGGATGTGGGACGACGTGCTGCACACCTGCGGCCACCAGCGCCTGTTCTGTGCCGAGGACTGCGTCGACGCCTGGTGCCGGGCCGCCGGTGTCGACCGTGGCTACGTGATGGACCTGGCGACGCTGTGGAGGTTCGCCTCCGGCTGGTACTCCGGGCGACTCGACCGCGGCTACGTCCGTCGGGAACCGGCCGCCGCCAAGGAGTACCTGCGTGGCGTGGGACTGTCGGGGCCATTCTGGGGACTCTGATCGACCCGTACAACGGGTGATCGAAATAGCGTTGCCCGGATTCCGGGCGCCATTTACGGTTTCCGCAACGAACCACCGAGGGAGCGGTCACCATGACGAGCAGGCGCCAGCCAGAATCGCGGCGACACATGTCGCGCGGTGGCTGGTGCGCGCCCGCCGCCGAACGGTTCCTCGACAGCTACCTGTTGGACGGGTGGCGCTGCTGACGCCGCGTATCGCGACGCGGAAGCCGCCCACCCACGATCGGGTCGGGCGGCTTCTTCGCGTTCGCCCGGAACGCAATTCTGAGAGCGGAATCGGATCAGGACTAACGAAGGGAGGGATCCGGTGGGCGCCGTACTCGTCATCAACGCTGACCTCGGTCCGTTGCACCGGGTCCCGGTGCAACACGCCATCCGGATGCTCTGTCGGCAGGTCGCGGAGATACATGAGGCCGATCCCGACCGGCTCATCGGGGTGTTCCCGATGCCGAGGGTGGTCCGACTGGTCCGCTACGTCGTCACCAGGTGGCGGTACACCCGCGGCCCGGCGTGGTCGAAGTCTGGTGTGCTGCGCCGCGACGGGCACCGGTGCGGCTACTGCCCGGCCACGGCCACCACGGTCGATCACGTCCTGCCCCGCTCGCGCGGTGGGACCAACAGTTGGCTGAACACCGTCGCGGCCTGCTACGGCTGCAACCAGCGCAAGGGTGACCGCACCCCCGCCGAGGCGGGTCTGCGGTTGCGGATGACGCCGCGGGTCCCGACGTGGGACGCGCTCGGCGTGCGCTGACCGCCAGAAGCCACCACTCCAGCCCGCGGGGGGGCCGGGTCGCCGTACCGGGGCAGGTGCGGCGACCCGGCGGGCGCCCCGCCGCCGCCCCCTTCTCCCGCGTTGATCTTGCGTTTTGGGCTGCGACAAAACCGACCCAAAGGCGCGAATCGGCAACCACAACTGCAAGATCGGCGGGGTGAGGGGGACCGCGCGAGGACGCGGGGGTCAGGGGCGGCCGACCCGAGGGCTGACCGTCGAACGAGAGGCGGCCGGGCGGTCCGGGACGAACAGCGCGGCCAGGTCGTCGTACCGGATCACCAGCAGGGCACCGACGGCGGCGGCCACGGCCACGATCGCGATCGCGGCGGGGTGGCTCGGCGCGGCGGCCCCGGTCACTGCGCCGGCCACGCCCGCCGCCACGACGGCGAGCAGGAAACCGTTGCGCACCAGATGGCGTACGCCCATCGGGGTGGTCGACGAGCCGAAGCAGTTGCACGACTGCCGGGTCCCCCGGCGGACGGCCAGGGCGATCCCCACGCTGAAGGCCACCAGCAGGACGGCCGCGACCGCGAAGCCGGCGAGCCCGCCGGGCGGCAGGGCCAGCAGCGGTACGGTGAGCACCTCACCGGCCAGCACGGCGATGGCGGCCGGCCGGACCAGGCGGGCGGGCACACCCATCCCCCTGGTTGCCGTCTCGAACGACTGGAAGGCGGCGACGCCGCGCAGTTTGCTGACCGCGGACGCGACGAAAACCAGCGCGATCAGGATGCGCGCGGCGAGCAGAACGTTCCCCACCATGGACCTCCCCCGGGTCATCGGCTCCGTGGTCGCGGCCGATGTGTCGAACGTAGACCATCGGGTGGGGGATCGGACACTCCGCGGTGCCGCCCGGCACCGGGCGGCACCGCGGATCGTGTCAGCCGCGCTCGGTGTCGGCGGGCCGGTCCACCGCGACCGGGTCGGCCTCGTCGGCTTCGGGGGTTGGCACCGGGCGGTCACGCAGGTGCCGGTTGTTGCGGGGCTCCCGCTTCGTCTTGGCGTCGTTGAGCCGGCGACGCAGGTCGTCACGCACGTCGTTGAGGGCGGCGTGCAGGTCCTCCTCCGCCGAGGTGGTGACGATCTTCGACTGGCCGGCGATCCAGCACTCCAGGGTGACCTTCTGGCCCTTGGCCTCCCGGTCCTTCACGATGACCTCGAGTTCGGTTCCGTCGGCGGGAAAGCTGGCAAGCCGGGCGTCCAGGGTGGCGAACTGCTCGACGATCCAGTTCCGGTCGCCCTGCGAGAAGCCGGCTCCGACGCGCAGGCAGTCGGCGACGGTGGCGGGGCTCGCCGGGGCGCTCATCGCCGCACCTCCCAGATGCCGTCGGATCCGTTGGTACGGGCGGGACTGCGGTCGGGCATGACTGGGTCCTCCAGAGTCGGGTCCGTCGTTGATCATCGGATTACCCATCCCGGCCCGGTCGGAAAACACGACCGGGCCGGGGACGCACAGGAAGTACGACGGTCAGATCGCCAGCACTCCCCCGTTCCGCATCTCGTCGTTCTTGACCGCGATGAGGTTGGCCGATACGTACGAGATGTTGTGCGCCTTGTGCCAGTCGGTCGGGTAGTACGTGACCAGCCTGGACACCTGGAATCGGCATTCGATCTCGGGGACGAACCGCGAGTACGCCGAGTCGGTGAAATACCAGAACGAGTTCTCGTTGTAGAACGCCACGTGGGTGGGGTCCTGGTAGGCCCCGCGCCCGTCGGTGCTCGGCGTCAGCGAAAGCAGCATCCCGTTCGGGGCGAGAATGCGGTACAGCTCGTTGAAGATGGCGATCTTGTCCGGAATGTGCTCCAGGAAGTCGACCGCCCGGATGACCCCGACGCTGTTGTCCGGCAGGTCAATGCCCTTCGTCACGTCGCAGACAATGTCCACGCCGGGACCGGAACGGCAGTCCAGCCCCAGGAAGCCCTCCGGTTTGTTGTGCGCCGCACCCATGTCGAGTGCCTTCAATTCCTGCCGCTTCGCCCAGGCCAACGCGTTGAACTGGATGTTGCGGTCGTAGATCTCGACCGTGCGCTGCTGGATCCGGGCGTTGTACGCGGGATCCCGCTGCGTGTTCCTGGCGTGCATCCGTTGCAGGTACAGGCACCGACGGATGTGGTGGAACTCGGTCAGCTGGTAGAGCCGGCTCATCAGATCGGCGTCGTCGGCCACGTCGAGCGACTCGTCGTAGCCGCCGACCTTCTCGTACACGTCCCGGCGGAACGCCCGCACATGGTTCGGGGCGTACCAGATGTAGCTGACGTTGTGGGGGGTGGGCGGGAGGGCCTCGCAAGCGAGGACCTCCCGCCCGTCCACGCGTTCGTCCCGGTATCGCCAGCCGTGCGCGGCGGCGAACCGCGTCTCGTCCCGGCCACCGTCCTCACGGATCTGGGCCGTGTCGCTGTAGACGAACCCGACTCCCGGGTTGGCGTCGAAGGCCGCGACGACTTCGGCCAGGCAGTCGCTGCTCAGCAGGTCGTCGTCATCGAATTCGACGAGGATCTCGCCGTACGCCTCCGCACACGCCCGCCGCTTCACCGCACCGACGCCGGACAGTCCGTCCTGCACCAGGAGGCGAATTCGCCGGTCGTCCACCTCGGGCCGCCACCGCGTCCCCTGGTTGAGCACCACCACCCACTCCCAGTCGGTGTACGTCTGGGCGAGCAGGGACTGGAGGCACTCGTCGAGGAACCGGGTGCGGTTGCTACCGGTGAATACCGTCACGCGTGGACTACTCACTTATCGGTCACCTACCCGACTCGGCGGTCTTGAGAGCGGACCGGAACTCCTTCGGCACCGCCGAGGTCAGCTCCGAGTCCAACTCGACGGCGTGCCGGAAGGCACTACGCGCGCCGTCCTTGTCGCCCTCCTTGACCCGCAGCAGACCCAACCGAAGGTGCACCCCGGCCGCCGTGTCGTCGTCGGCGAGAATCCGCTCGTACAACGCCATGGACTCGGTCGCGTTGCTCTCCTCCAGCAGCAGCGCCTTGTTGTAGAGCGCCGGGCGGTACGACGTGTCGACCCCCAGGGCCCGGTCGTAGTTCGCCACCGCCGCGCCGACATCGTTGCGGGTGTGGGCGATGTAGCCCAGGTTGAACCAGGCGAACTTGTTGTTGCCGTCGATCGCGATGACCCGCTCGAAGGTGCCCTTCGCCTCGTCGACCCTGCCCGCCTGACCCTGCTCGATGCCCGTCTTGAGCAACGCCACCGGGTCTTCTGGAGCGGCCTGAGGAGCCTCGCTTGCCTCGTTGCCCGCCGGCGCCGGGTCCGGCTCGTCGCTGCACGCCGCCACTCCGGCCAGCAGGACCGCACCACAGGCGATGGATCCCAGTATCTGCTTCATCCTCATGTTCTTCCTTCTCATGATCGTCTCGGTTGTCGGCGATGGGTTACGGCGTGACGTTCGCGCAGACCACGTAGATGTTGTTGCCGGCCGCCTGGAACTCCCACTGCCAGCCGGTGGGCGTCGAGCCATCCGTCGGTGGCAACGGCCGGTCCATGAGCACTGGGCTCGTGGACTGGTAACCGCCGCTCAGCGCGACGTCGCCCGTGTCACAGTCGAGTTCCTGCACGCCGGTGTCCGCCGTCGTCGCGCGGATGTAGGCGTCGGACACGCCGGCCCCCTGAGCACCCGTGTCCCCCTGCGGGCCCTGGGCACCGGTGTCGCCCTGCGGACCCTGAGCACCGGTGTCACCCTGCGGACCCTGGGCACCGGTGTCACCCTGCGGGCCCTGCGGACCGGTGTCACCCGTTGCGCCCTGGAAGCCCTGGGCACCCGTCGCGCCGGTGTCACCCTGCGGACCCTGAGCACCCTGCGGACCCTGCGGACCGGTGTCACCCTGGAAGCCCTGCGGACCCTGGGCGCCCTGCGCGCCATTGAGCCCGTTGAGCCCATTGAGGCCGTTCAGTCCAGCGGCACCCTGGGCGCCCTGGAAGCCCTGCGGACCCTGAGCGCCCGTGTCACCCTGCGGACCCTGAGCACCTTGCGCACCCTGCGGGCCCTGCGGACCGGTGTCACCCTGGAAGCCCTGCGGACCCTGCGGACCCTCAGCACCCTGGGCACCCTGAGCGCCTTGCGCACCCTGCGGGCCCTGCGGACCGGTGTCACCCTGGAAGCCCTGCGGACCCTGCGGACCCTCAGCACCCTGGGCACCCTGAGCACCTTGCGCACCCTGCGGACCCTGCGGACCGGTGTCTCCCTGGAAGCCCTGCGGACCCTGCGGACCCTCAGCACCCTGAGCACCTTGCGCCCCCTGAGCACCTTGCGCACCCTGCGGACCCTGCGGACCGGTGTCACCCTGGAAGCCCTGCGGACCCTGCGGACCCTCAGCACCCTGAGCCCCCTGGGCCCCCTGAGCGCCCTGGGCCCCCTGAGCACCCTGCGGTCCCTGGACGCCTGGCTGCCCATTCTGGCCAGGAACGCCCTGCGGACCCTGGAAGCCCTGCGGACCCTGAGCACCTTGCGCACCTTGCGCACCTTGCGCACCCTGAGCACCTTGCGCACCCTGAGCACCTTGCGCACCCTGAGCACCTTGCGCACCCTGAGCACCTTGCGCACCCTGAGCACCTTGGGCACCTTGCGCACCTTGGGCGCCCTGGTAGCCCTGTGGACCCTGGTAACCCCTCGGGCCGCGGAATCCTCGAGGCCCGCGAGGCCCTTCCTCGCCCTGAGCGCCCTGAGCACCTTGGGCGCCCTGCGGACCCTGGGGGCCTTCCTTCCCGTAGCTCTTGTGACTGCGCCAGTCACGGTCCTGCCACTGCCAGCCCTGCGGACCGGACCGGTCCCGCCAGTTGTCCGAGTCGCCGGTCCACGATCCCGGTTCCCCGTCCATCCGCTGAGCCGGCGGCGCCCATGCGCGCGCCTGCCCATGGGGGCCTGGGGTGCCGGTCTGCACCCGTTCCGGCACATTGACGCTGGCGGCTTCCGCCGCGGTCGCCGGCGCCGCAGTGCCGGTCATGCTGGCCAGCAACAGCATTGAACTGAGGCCTGATGCCGCCTTCACGTGCTTCAGGCTGCGTAGCGGTTTTCTCATCCCCGTTACCTCTCGTTGAACCCGCAAGATCGCAAAATCTTCGCTCCAAGGGCCGGAAGTCATCGTATGAACGGAAATGGCTTCTATCGCCCGAAACAGAATTTTTAGCCATCAAGACGCCCTAAGGGGCCATGATTGGGCAAGAAGGATGAGCAGCCAGCAAGCGGGTTGACGAGGTATCCATGAACGTTCGCGGGCTCCGGCGTGTAACCGGGCCTGGCGGAGGGAGACACCCACAGTCACCGAGGACAGGTCCGTGAGACGACCCGACTACGGCCTTTGCGCTGCTGTAGCCCACGCAACAGCAACCCACGGTAACCACGCCGGCCAGCCACCACACATCGACGGTTAGCTATCGCGCCAAGTGGTCTGCGGTGTTGCGTGGGCTACAGCAGCGCAAAGGCTGCCGACACCACCGCCGTCACTCCCACGAGACATCACACACGGTAGACAGCAGGAGGCCACCGACCGTTATCACGTTCCGCAGCCACCGCCGACCTGCCCGCCTACGCTGACGAACCCGGTGAACGATCCTGGACCCCGCACAAGCGGCTCAACAGCCTGAGCCGCGCGCGGGGTAGTGACCACCGGCGTCGGACTCAGGTCGGCGGGCGGCGGACCCGCCGGCGGGGGGCGCGGCGCGTCCGGGTCGACCACCGGCTCCGGCTCGTCGACCGGGTGCCGGACACTCGTGCCGGCGGCGAACACCCGACACCCCATCGGGGATCCACCCGGTCCAGCCGGATCCGTTCCGTTCGCTCCGGACTGCTCAGCGAAGGAACGGGTCGACTGCTGACCTCCGGCCGCGTCCCTCCACACCGGACCTCCACAGTGTCCGCGCCGCTTCCGCGCATCCGCGGGCTAGCCTCCATGATCGTCCGAGGGACCACGGAGGGCGACGACCGCGCCGTAGAGTGTCCGCACCATTCAATCGAGGAGACTGCCTTGTCGGAGCCGTCACCGGCCGCCGGTTCACCACCGCCCGGAAGCGACGCCGCCACCGCTCGCGACGGCGCGACACCGTACGTGCTGGTCCTGCCCACCGGGGACGGGACACCGGCCGGCGTGCCGTGGCCGGGTGCCGACGGCCAGCCGGCGTGGGCGATCCCGGTCTCCATCCCGGCCGGCACGCGGGGTCTCGCGGTGTTCCTCCCAGTGGTGCCGGCCGGGGCCGAGCCGGCCGCGACGACCGGACTGCCCACGGCCGAGCCGACCCCCGAGGCCGGAGAACCGGCGAAGTCCGAAGGGGCCGAGCCAACCGCCAGGACCGACGATTCGGGCGCCCTCGCCGCCCATCCGGTGGCGCCGCCGCAACGCCAGCCGGCCGACCCACGGCCCGCGGCCACCCCAGCGGCACCAGCCCCGGCTTCCGCTCCGTGGGCGGCCTCGCCGGGGTCCGGATACGGATATCGCGGGTTCACGCCAGCGGTGCGGCGGCAGCCGTTCCTGGAGACGCGGTGGCCGGGACCGGCGACGGCTCGGGGGCGAGCGGTCCCGGCGGCGGTATTCGTCGGTGGGCTCGGGCTGGCGACGTTCGTCCCGCTGGGGCGTACCGGCATCGGCTGGTTCCTGGGCTGGCTCGTGCTGACCGCCGGAATCCTGGTCGCGGTGCGGCCGACCGCCGCGAAGCTACCGCCCGTGCCGCGATGGGCCCGCGCCGGATGGGGCGTGGCCGCCTTGGCACTGCTGTCCGCGCTCGCGTTCCGCAACGCGTGGTGGCTCGTGACATTCTGTGTACTCGGCGCGTTGGGCTGCGCGGCCCTGGCGATCGTGGGCGGGCGGCTGGTGCGCTCGATCCTGTTCAGCCTGGTGGCGGCGCCGTTCGCGGCGTTCCGCGGGTTGCCGTGGATGCGCGACCACCTGCGGTCCGCCGGGCAGCCGACCCGGCGGATCGGCTGGTCCGTGGCCGCCACGATCGTCGTGCTTGTCGTGTTCGGCGCGCTGCTCTCGTCGGCGGACGTCGCGTTCTCGGCGGTGCTCGACGCGCTGGTGCCAGAGATCGACGTGGCGTCGGTCTTCCAGTGGATCTTCCTGCTCGCCGTCGGTGGGCTGATCGCGACCGCCGCCGTGTACACGATTGCCGCACCGCCCGACCTGTCCACCGTCGACAAGCCGGGCGAGCGTCGCCTGGGGGTGGCCGAATGGGCCCTGCCGATCGGCGCGCTGACCCTGCTCTTCGCCGGGTTCGTGGCGGTGCAGTTCACGGTGCTGTTCGGCGGGCAGCGCCACGTGCTGCGGACCACCGGCCTCAGCTACGCCGAGTACGCACGCAGCGGCTTCTGGCAGCTGCTGATCGTCACCATCCTGACGTTGGCCATCCTGGCCGGCGTGACCCGCTGGGCGCGGCGCGACCGGCCGATCGAACGGATCCTGCTCCGCGGCCTGCTCGGTGTGCTCAGCGCGCTGAGCATCGTCATCGTCATCTCGGCGCTGTCCCGGATGTACGCGTACCAGAAGGTCTACAGCTTCACCGGGGAGCGCATCTTCGTGATGGCCTTCGAACTGCTGCTCGGCACCATCTTCATCATGATCATGCTGGCCGGCGTGAAATGGCGTGGTGCCTGGATCCCGGGCGTGACCGTCGGGCTCGCCGTGGCGATGCTGTTGAGCCTCGCCGTGCTCAACCCTGAGGACTACGCGGCCCGCCGCAACATCGCCCGCTACGAGGAGACCGGACGCATCGACGCCTGGTACCTGCGGGCGCTGTCAGCCGACGCGACGCCGGCGCTGTCCACCCTTCCCGATCCGGTGCGCCGCTGCACGTTGAGCTGGGTCGCCGACGACCTGGCCGAGCCGGATCCGTGGAACGCCTGGAATCTCGGTCGCGAGCGGGCCCGCCGGGTGCTGGACCGCCTCGGGCCGCAGGCGATCGGCGGTCCCAAGGACTGCCGCGCCGCCGACCAGTTCGACCACCCCCGGAGGCGGTGAGCCGATCCCGGCACGCCCGTCCGGTGGTGTCGGGGACGTATGCCACCATGCCGGTATGAGCAGCGTGCTGATCGAGCTGTCGGACATCGAGCGGGCGGCCCGACGCATCGCCGGCCACGTGATCCGCACCCCGACGGTGCCGAGTCCCGGCCTGACCGACCTGCTCGGCGTGCCGGTCACCGCCAAGCTGGAGCTGTTGCAGCGCACCGGCTCGTTCAAGGCGCGCGGTGCGACGGCCAAGCTGCTCACCCTCAACGAGGCGGAGCGGGCGGCCGGCGTGGTGGCGGTCAGCGGCGGCAACCACGCCATCGCCGTCGCGGTCATGGCCGAGGCACTGGGCGTACGGGCGACCGTGGTGATGGCCCGCTCGGCGCCCGCACGGGCGGTCGAGGCCGCCCGGGCCGCTGGCGCGACGGTACGCCTGACCGACGACATGGCCGGCGCCTTCGCGCTCATGTCCCGGTTGCGGGCCGAGGGTCTGACCCTGGTCCACCCGTTCGACGACCCCGTCGTCGTCGCCGGCCAGGGCACGGTCGGACTGGAACTGGCCGACGACGCCGGCGAGCTGACCGACGTCCTGGTCAGCATCGGCGGTGGCGCGCTCATCTCCGGCGTCGCCACCGCACTGCGGGCCCGTCGACCCGGGGTCCGGATCTGGGGTGTCGAGACCGAGGGCGCCGAGGCGATGTCGCGGGCGTTGAAGGCCGGCGGTCCGGTCCAGGTGCCGGTCTCCTCCATCGTCACCACGCTCGGCGCGCCGACCGCCTCGAAGCTCACCCACGAACACGTCAAGGACCTGGTCACCGAGGTGCTCGTGGTGTCCGACGCCGAGGCCGTGCGAGGAACCCTCGACCTCGCGCAGCACGCGAAGGTCTGGGCCGAGCCGGCGGCCGGCTGCGTGCTGCCGGCCGCCCGGCGGGTGCTCGACACCGTCGGCCCCGGGGCCCGCCTGGGCCTGGTGCTCTGCGGCGGCAACGCCACCATGGCGGACGTGATGTCCTGGGTGGAGCGCTTCGACCTGCGCTGATCGTCCGGTTGCGGGGTCAGGACTCGCGGCTGCGGCGGGCCGGCCGGCGGCCGTGCGGCGACGACGGCTCCGGGCCCGGATCGGGCACCGGCGGTATCGGGAGTACGGCCGGCTCGCTGCCCGTGAGCCGGACCAGCTCGCTGCGGTGGGTCAGCTCCACGGTGACCGACGGGCCCGCGTCCGGCAGCTCGTAGCGCGCCTCGTCCGGGGTCAGCGTCACGCGCAGCAGTTCACCCCGCCAGCGCAGGCCGAACGCCAGCCGGCGGATCTTCGCCGGCAGGCGCGGGTCGAAGTCCAGCACGCCCCGGTCGTCGCGCAGCCCGCCGAAGCCCGCCACCAGCGCGCTCCACGCCCCCGCGAGCGCCGCCAGGTGCAACCCGTCGGTGGTCTTGTCACCGAGGTCCGCCAGGTCGTGCAGGGCGGCCTCGGCGAACAGGTCGTACGCCAGGTCCAGGTGACCGACCTCGGCGGCGAGCACCGCCTGCGGGCCGGCCGACAGCGACGAGTCGCGGACGGTCCGTGCCTCGTAGTAGGCGAAGTTGCGGGTCTTCTCCTCGGCGGTGAACTCGCCGGGGCAGCGCTGCATGGCCAGCACCAGATCGGCCTGTTTGACCACCTGCTTGCGATAGAGCTCCAGGTACGGAAAGCGCAGCAGCAGCGGATAGTCGTCGGACTTCATCGCCGCGAAGTCCCAGTCGGGTTGCTCGGTGAACCCGGTGGCCTGCTGGTGCACCCCGCGCTTGCGGTCGTACGGCACGTGCATGGCGTCGGCGGCGGCACGCCAGCCGGCGACCTCGGCCGGTTCGACCCCGAGCGCCGTGGCCCGGTCAGGATGGCGTTCCGCGGCGTCGGCGGCGCCCCGCAGGTTACGCCGGGCCATCAGGTTGGTGAAGATGTTGTCGTCGACCAGGGCCGCGTACTCGTCCGGCCCGGTGACGCCGGTGAGGTGGAATGTCCCGTCGTCGGTCCAGTGCCCGAAGCCGGCCCACAGCCGGGCCGTCTCGACAAGCAACTCCACCCCGGGCCCGGCGAGCAGGTCGTCGTCACCGGTGGCCGCGACGTGCCTGAGCACCGTGTCGGCGATGTCGGCGTTGACGTGCAGCGCGGCTGTGCCGGCCGGCCAGTAGCCGGAGCATTCCCGGCCGCCGATGGTGCGCCACGGGAACGTGGCGCCGGGCAGCCGCAGCTCCGCCGCGCGCTCCCGGGCCTCGGTCAGGTGCGCGTGCCGCCAGCGCAGCGCGCCACGCGTGACGTCCGGCGCGAGGTACGTCAGCACCGGAAGCACGTAGCTTTCGGTGTCCCAGAGCACATGGCCGTCGTATCCGTTGCCGGTCAGTCCCTTCGCCGGAATGGTCCGGTCGCCGTCCGCCCGGCCCGCCTGGAGCAGGTGGAAGACGGCGAACCGGATCGCCGGCTGGAGTTCCCCGTCGCCGTCGAGTTCGATGTCGGCGACCCGCCACAGCCCCTCCAGCGCGTCGCGCTGCTCGGCGACGAGGGCGTCGAAGCCGTCCTCCCGGGCGGCGGTGGCCTCGGCCAGCACCTGGTCGGCCAGTTCGTCCGCCGGCGTGCCGTCGACCGGTGCGCACTCGTACCCGGCGAATTTCGTGATCCGCAACCGCTCGCCGGGGCGCAGCCGGCCCTCGACGGTGGTCCGCAGCCGGTCCGGGGTGCGGTCCCCGCCGCTGTCGAAGCCGTCCGGCGCCTCGATGTGGTGGGTCACGGCGACGGCGACCCGCTGCGCGCTGCGGTCGGTACGGTGGACCAGCACCCCGGAGCCGCCGTCCTGGCGGTGCAGTTCGGCGGTGAGCGGGTCGTCGATGATCGACGCCGCCCGGGGATCGTCGTCGCGTTCCGGCACCCGCTCGTTCGCCTGCACGTCCGAGCAGACCCGCACCTCGATCGGGTCGTCCCCGAGCGGCTCGACTCGGTAGTCGACGGCGGCGACCGGACGGCGGGGCAGCGAGACCAGTCGGGTGCTGCGCACCCGCACCGCGTGCCCGGCCGGCGAGATCCACTCGGTGTGCCGGTGGAGCAGTCCGGACCGCAGGTCCAGTTCCTGTTCGTGGCCGCGCACCGTCCCAGTCCTCAGGTCCAGCGGCTCGCCGCCGACGTAGAGCCGGATGAGGGTGGCGTTCGGTGCGCTGATCACGGTGTCGCTGTGTTGCGGGAAGGCGTACCCGTCCTCGGGGTAGGTCAGCGTCCGCTGCTCGTGGAAGCCGTTGAGATAGGTGCCAGGCATCTCGCCCGGCCGGCCCTCGTCGAGGGTTGCCCGCCAACCGATCCAACCGTTGCTCAACGCGAAGATCGACTCGTTCTCCCCCAGCCGGTCGAGATCGACCCCGCTCCGTCGGACCCGCCAGTTCTGGTCTGCCTGCACGGGTTGTCGTTACCCACCCGACCGGGCACGGCAATCGCTCCCCCGCTGTGAACTCGCTGAGACACCGGCCTGGAGGTGCCCGCCACGACGAGGTGCCCGCCACGACCGGGGGGCGTACTCGCCGCCGGGGCCGTGGCGGGCTACCGCCATGGGCGTACTCGCCGCCGGGGCCGTGGCGGGCTACCGCCGGGGGGCATGTTCGCGCAGGAAGTCCGCGGCGACCTGCTGCGCCTCGCCGGCGCGCGGGCTCAGCCAGAACGCCAGGTGGTCCTCCTCCGGCAGCCAGTGGTGCCGGGCGCCGGGGATCCGGGCGGCGGCGAACTCGCCGTGCGAGAACGGTACGTCGCCGTCCCGGGTGCCGTGCATGACGAGGACCGGCGCGGTGATGGAGTCGAACGGCAGATCCAGCTGGCGCCGCTGGGCGGAGTCGTTGCGTGTGCCCGGCATGCGCTTCTCGTAGGGAAAGGTGCTGTCGAACATCGCGGCGAAGAAGGTCCGGACATTCTCCGTACCCGTGATGTAGTCGACACGTTCCGCCTTTTCGGCGGCGGAGAAGGTGCTGGTCTCGTCGAGGGTCCCCGACACGATCGACGCCAGGGACACCTCCGCCGTCAGCTTCGCGAGCTTCTGCCCGATCAGGTTGACGAACGCGGACCGCAGCGCGGAGCTACCCGAGGCGGCGTCGGGGTCGGGCTGGCTCACGCCGCCGACCACGACCAGTCCCCACACCAGCTGCGGGTACCGGGCGGCGAAGGTGTACGCGACCGGCCCACCCGCCGACACCGCGAAGACCCCGACGCGGTCGATGCCCAGTTCGTCGAGCAGGGCCGCCAGCAGGTCCGCCTGCTCGTTCGGGCTCCGCCCGCCGCTCAGCGGGGTCCCCAGATAGCCGGGCCGGGACGGACTGAGCAGTCGGTACCCGTCGTCCTGAAGCCAACTGGCGAACAGGCGACCCTGGTCCGCCCCACCCAGACCGGCGTGCACGGACAGCACCACCGGGCCGTCGGCACCATGCAGGTCGTACTCGACGGGCCCCCGGTCCGTCTCCGCGACCCGCAGGTCGAGGTCGACGCCGGGCAGCAGTTGCCGGCGCGGGTCCAGGTCGGCCCCGCCGTCCCACCCGGCCAGTCCGGCGGCGAGTAGCAACGGAAGACCCAGGAGCACACTCACAATGATCACGATCGCCCGGCGTGCCCGCCGTCGTGGTGTCCGCTCCGTCACTCGTCCGCCCGTCCTGTTCGATCGACACACCTGTCCGGTCGGCGGCATCCAGCCGGCCGGTACGGTTGACGCTAGGCGGCCAGCTGGGAGCGGAGAAGAACGCAAAAATATGCGACCGGTGCGCCCGGAAAGGGGGTCCGCGTCTCGATGCCGCGGGTCAAGGCGACCCTGGTATGCCCGTACGGCGCCGCCGGCGTCGGGGGCAAGTGGATGTTCTGGAGCATGTATCACCTGCTCGACGGCACGAAGCGGTTCTCCGAGTTGCGTCGTCGCATGCCGCGGGCCACCCGGCAGACCCTCGTGACCCAGTTGCGCCTCCTCGAGCGCGCGGGTGCGGTACGCCGGAGCGTCTCGCTGCACGTGCCGCCGCGGGTCGAGTACTCGCTCACCCCGTTCGGCCGAGACTCGGAGCCGATCCTGCGTCAGCTGCACGACTGGGGTGAGTGGTACGGGGACCAGGTCGGACGGGACGTCGACTGGTTGGTGAGTCTGGGTGGCCGGTGGAAGGTACGGATCGTCTACGCCCTGTTCGACGACGCCCGGCGGTTCGGCGACCTCCAGCGGGTCCTCGCCCCGATCGGCAAGCAGGTGCTCGCCCGGGAGCTGCGTGAGTTGGCCGACCTCGGCCTGGTGCGGAGGCTGCCGGCGGAACCGGACGCGCCGCGACCCGGCTACGAACTCACCGCCGTGGGACGCGCCTCGCAGCCGGTGTTCCGCCAGCTGTCCGCCTGGGGCAAATGGACGAGTGTCCAACTCGGTGTGCCGTTCGACTGGCCCGCCGAACGGTAGCCGGAACGGCGGTCAGCCGTCGCGGGTGTGCCCGGGCCACCGGACTCGACGAGCCGGGCGAGGTTCGCCAGGGGCACCTCCTCATCGCCCGGTCAGCGGATCGAGGCGGCGTACGCGGTCGGTGAGACACCGATCGTGGCGGTGACGTCGCGTACCAGGTGGGCCTGGTCGCTGTAGCCCAGCTCGGCGACGACCGCGTTCCAGTCCACGTCGCCGGCGGCCCGTTCGATCACCTCGTGGATGCGGTAGCGCAGGATCACCCATTTCGGCGTCACGCCGACATGGTCGATGAACAACCGCTGCAGGGACCGGGTGGACATCCCCACGGCACGGGCGAACTCGTCGACCCGCCGGATCGAACGGTCGGCGCGGACGCGGTCCACCAGCTCCATCGCGAGCCGGGCTGGCTCGTCGGGCTGGGGTCGCAGCGCCAGCAGGCGGTTGTCGAGAACCGCGACCGCCGCGGCGTCCGCGGCCTCCGTCGCCGCACTCGTGGCCTCCGCCGCGTCACTCGCGGCCTCCGTGGATCGTGCGATCTCCGTCGCGGCGGCGACCCGGTCGGCGAATTCGTCGTCGGCGAGCACCTGGCCGAGCGGCACCCGCCGATCGGTGAACGCCGCCGGGGAGGTGCCGAAGAAGGGCCGGAAGCCGCCCGGTCGGAACTTCACGCCGCGCACCCAGCCGGTGCCGGTCAATTTGATCGAGAACAGGGTCCGGGAGACACCGGCGATCTCGGCGGTCACCGGGTCGTCCCCCGTCGCCCGCATGACCACCAGGTTCACCGACGGATGGCCGATCACGCTCTGCTCGAACGGTTCGGTCAGGTCCCAGTCGATGAACCAGTAGTGCTCCAGGAGACCGGCCAGCTCCGCCGCGGGCGCGTGCCGCCGGAACCGGACCCGGCGCAGCAGGCCGCCCGGGTCGACGATGCCCCGGGTGTCCCGGCGTGGCTGTCGCATTTCTTCAAGACCCCCCGCGGCCTGCTGGTTAACGTGACCGTATGTCGACCATCTCGAACCTACTGCGCGGCTCGGCCGACCGGGCGGTACCCGTCCTCGACGCCATCCGCGATGAGCAGTTGAGCGCGGTCACGCCGTGCGCCGAGTACCGTGTCGGCGATGTGATCAATCACCTGTTCCAGGTCGTCGTCAACTTCCAGGCCCTGGCGCGCCGGACACCGGCCGACTTCTCCAGCAGGCCGGACGTGCTCGACACCGACTGGCGCGCGCGATTCCGCACCGAGTTCGACACCCTGGTCGCGGCGTGGACGCCCGATTCGGCGCTGGAGGGCGTCTCCCCGGGCATGGGCCTGCCGCAGCTGACGGTGGGCCGGATGGTGCTGCTCGATCTCGTCGTTCACCCGTGGGACCTGGCCGCCGCCACCGAGGTGCCGTTCACGCCGGACCCGGCCGCTGTCGCCGAGTTGCACACGCTTGTCGACGAGTTGGGGCCGATGCCCCGGAAGATGGGGGTCTTCGGCGAGGAGGTGCCCGTCGGCCCGGACGCGGACCCCTTCACCCGCCTGTTGGGTCGCGCCGGCCGCGACCCGAACTGGACGCCGGAGGCGACCGCCCCCCGCCAGACCGCGCTCGGTTAACGGGCAGGTCCGGTCGCCATCCCGACAGCCGAAGCGGATGTCGCGATGGCGTCCTCACCACAACAGATCACGCCTGCCGAGCCGGTGACCTGGCAGGTTCCGTGGGCGACGGCGATCGGCCCGGTCCATGACGATGACCGCCCGGTTCAGACGGTGTCGACCGAGCAGGGTCGCAGACCGGTGGACAGGCTCGCGATGACGCCCCCGGGTCGGGTGTCCGCGCGGGCGGCGGCCCGCAGGGCCGCGACACTCGCGGCCACCGCCGGATGGTCGCCCGCGCCCCTCCGGTACGCGATCCGGGTTCGCCGCTTGACGGTGAGCGGCACGAGACGTACTCCTGCGGGCGGTTGCCCGACGGCGAGATGGGGCACCAGACCGACGCCGTGGCCGGCACCGACCAGGGCGAGCATGGCGGCGAAGTCGTCCGCGTGGTGGCGCACGGCCGGACGGAATCCGGCCAGCTCGCAGGCGTGCAGAGCGAGCGAGTGGCACAACGTCCCCGCGCTGCCCACGATCCAGTCGGCGTCCCGCACCGACCACATCGGGTCGCCGGTCGGATCCCGCTCCCATGTCGCGGGAACGGCGAGGAACACCGTCTCGTCGAGCAGCGGCGTCGAGTCCAGCGCCGGATCCGGCTCGACCGGCACGATGTCGTAGTCGTGCGCGAGCGCCACGTCGAGGCTGCGGTCGCGCAGCGCGGCCGGCACCGCGACCGGGTCCAGTTCGGTGACCAGAAGGTCCAGCGCCGGGTGGTCGCGAGCCAGCGCGACCAGGGCGGGCAGCAGCAGTGGTCGCACGGCACTGGGGTACGCGCCGAGGCGTACCCGACCGGAGAGCCCGCCCCGGGCGGCCGCGAGGGTGGCGTCGGCCGCCTCCAGGGCGGCCAGGACCACCTCGGCGTGCCGGACCAGCGCCTCTCCGGTCGGGGTGAGCGCGACCCGTCGGCCGACGCGTTCCAGGAGGGTGGCACCGGCCTCCTGCTGGAGGGCGGCGAGCTGCTGGGAGACGGCGGACGGCGTGTACGTGTGCGCCTCGGCGACGGCGGCGATGGTGCCGAGTCGGGCCAGGTCCCGCAGCAGGCGCAGGCGGCGGACATCAAGCATCAGCTCAGCTTACGTATTCGTTCAGTAATCAGTGCTGGTCCTTCACGGTCCTCGGCCGCAGGCTGACGGCATGACACCGACCGGGCTGTACGTACCCCTGATCACCCCGTTCGACGAGCGGGGCGACGTCGCGCTCGACGCGCTGACCGCCCTCGCCCGCGAAACGCTGGCCGCCGGGGCGGACGGCCTGGTGGCGCTCGGCACCACCGCCGAGCCGCACGCACTCACCGACGCCGAGCGACGGGCGGTCATCGAGGCGGCCGTCGCGGCCTGCGGGGAACACCGGGCGGGCCTCCTGGTCGGCGCGCACACCGTCGAAGAGCTCCGCGCCCACACCGGACAGCCCGAGGTCACGGCCGCCCTCTGCCTGGTGCCACCGTTTCTGCGACCGGGCGAGGAGGCGGTGCTCGCGCACTTCGCCCGGCTCGCCGCGGCATCCGCCGTGCCGCTGGTCGCCTACCACGTCCCGTACCGCACCGGGCAGCCGCTGTCCGTCCAGACGCTGCGCCGCCTCGCCGACCTGCCCGGCGTGGTGGGGATCAAGCACGCGGTCGGCGGCGTCGACGCGGACACCATCGCCCTCCTCGCCGACCCGCCGCCCGGCTTCACGGTGCTCTGCGGCGAGGACGCGTACCTCTCGCCGCTGCTCGCGCTCGGCGCGCACGGCGGCATCGTCGCCTCCGCGCACGTCGCCACCGCCGACCACGCCGCGCTGGTGCGGGCCTGGGGCGCCGGCGACGTGGTCCGGGCACGGTCACTCGGTCACCGGCTCGCCACCCTGGCGGCGACGCTGTTCGCCGAGCCGAACCCAGCAGTGATCAAGGCGGTCCTACACGCCCAGGGTCGCATCCCGACACCGGCGGTGCGCCCACCGCTGCTGCCCGCCAGCACGACGGCCACCGCACGAGCCTTGACGCACGCGACCGAACGCGCCAACATGCCGACCTGCTTGGATTGATGCCCGGGTGGTCAGCGGGTGAGGCGAGGGCGGAGCGCCTCGGCGTCCGGGTGGTCCAGCTCGTCGAGGATCGCCACGGCCTGCGACCAGGCGACCCTGGCGTCGCGAGCCTCGCCATGGGCGTGGTGGGCGTCGCCGAGCTTGGTCAGGACACCCGCCTCGTTGTAGCGGTCACCGGCCTGGCGGCACATGGCGAGTGCCCGCCGGAAACAGGCGAGAGCCTCGTCGTACCGGCCAAGGTGCTGGTGGGCGTGGCCGAGGTTGTCCCAGCACGCCGCTTCGCCATGGGGGTCGCCGATCTCCTGATGCAGGGCGAGCGCCACCTCACAGTACGTGAGCGCCTCGCGATGCCGGCCCAGCCGGGAGTGGTACCAGCCGATCGTGGTCAGCGTGTTGGCTTCGCCAAGGCGGTGGCCACTGGCCCGGCACAGTTCCAGCGACGCCTGCGCGTGCCGTAGTGCGTCGACGTATCGGCCGCGACGTTCCGACACCTGGGCCCGGTTGTAGTGCACGCGCGCACGGCCGGCGTCGTCGCGGAGATCGCCGAAGATGTCGAGGGCTCGGCGCAGGTGCGCGTCGGCGTCGTCGTAGCGGGCGAACCTCTGGTAGACCCGGCCGAGGCTCGTGTGTGCCTGGGCCTGGCCGGGCAGATCGGCGAGCGAGCGCGCGGCGGCGAGTGCCAACTCCTGGCTGGCGGCCTGGTCGGCCCAGTGGCCCCGGCGGTCCAGGAAGTCGTCGAGGGTCCACGCGAGTTGCCAGGCGTGGGTGTCGAAGCCGGTCCGCGCGGCCAGCCGAATCATCGCCAGCAACGCCGGTCGCTCGGCCGTGAGCCAGGCGAGCGCCGCGTCGTGGTCGGCCGGGGCGTCGAGGCTCGTACCGGACGCCGGCGGGTCGAGGTCGATCGGGTCGCGTGGCGGGTTGAGCCGCAGCGCGGCGGTGCGCGACGTGTGCAGGTAGTGGTCGAGCAGCCGGCGCAGCGCCGCCCGCCGCTCGTCGTCGGTGTCCTCCTTGTGGGTCAACTCGACGGCGTACACGCGCAGCAGGTCGTGTGTCGTGTGCAGCCCATGGTTGTGTGCGGTGGCGAGGTTGGCCGTGGTCAGCTCGGCCAGCAGCGGCCGGATCCGGCTGACGGGCAACCCGGCGAGGCTGGCCGCCGCGTGCGGGCCGACGTGCGGACCGGGATGCAGTCCCAGCAGCCGGAACAGCCGCGCCGCTTCGGCGCCGAGCAGGTGATACGACCAGGAGAAGACCTCGCGTACGTCGACCGCCCGGTCGTCACCGGACAGGGCGTCGAGCCGGTCGCGGGCGTCGCCGGTGTGCAGCTCGGCGGCGAGGCTGTCCAGTGACAGATGGGTGCTCGTCGCCGCGCGCGCCGCCACCACCGCGAGCGCCAGCGGCAGATGGGCACAGCCTGCGATGATCATGTCGACGGCGCGACGTTCGGCGATCCGCTGCTCGCCGAGGCGCCGGGCCAGCAGCTCCCGCGCCTCCGCGTCGGTCATCACGCCCAGCACCAGCGGGTGGACGCCCTCGGCGGCGACGAGACTCGGCAGTTGGTTGCGACTGGTCACTATCACGGCGCAGCCCGGCGCCCCGGGAAGCAGCGGACGCACCTGCTCGGCGTCGCGGGCGTTGTCCAGCAGCACGAGCATCCGCCGGCCGGCCAGCAGGCTGCGGAACAGCCCGGTGCGAGCCTCGCGGTCGGCCGGGACGCGACGCGGTGACACCCCCAGCGCGTCGAGGAACCCACGCAACGCGTCCTCCGGCGAGACCGCGGCACCACCCTGGTCGTAGCCGCGCAGGTTCACGTAGAGCTGACCGTCCGGGAAGGCACCGGTCATCCGATGGGACCAGTGCACGGCGAGGGCGGTCTTGCCGATGCCCGCGGCGCCGGAGACGGCGGATATCGCCACCGCTGTGGGTTGGCCCGCCGCACCGGTCAGGAGCGCGTCCAGCCGCGCGATCTCGGCGTCGCGGCCGCTGAACCCGTACACGTCGGGCGGCAGTTGGGCCGGGACCTTGACCCGTGGTGCCGCGGATGCCGCGGTCGCCGCCGACGCCGCCGACGGCGGCAGCTCGCCGCGCAGGATAGCGCTCTCCAGCTCGGTCAACGCCGGCCCCGGATCCAGGCCGTGCTGCTCGGCCAGCACCGTTCGCAGCCGCCGGAACCGGTCCAGCGCCTCGGCGGTACGCCCAGCACGATGCAGCGCCCGCATGAGCAGGCCGCAGAACGCCTCGTGCAGCGGGTACTCGTCCATCAGTGGTGCCAGCTCGCTGAGGACCTCAGCATCGTTTCCGAGCGCCAACTCGGCCTCGGCCAGGGTCTCCAGCGTGGCTCGACGACGCTCGTGCAGGTGCTCGCGGGCTGCCGGGACGAAAACGCCCCTGGCGTCGCCGAGTGGCTCGCCCCGCCACAGCCGCAGACCGGCACGGGCAGCGGCGACGGCGTCGGCGAATCGACGTGCGGCCAGGTGCGCCTTCGCCTCGGCCAGCTGGTTGGCGAGGACGGCGGCGTCGAGCTGGCCCGGTCCGACGTGGATCGTGTAGCCGCCAGCGCGCCACGGGATCGCATCATCGAATCCGGTGTCGCGCAGCTGGGCGCGCAGCGCGTAGACGGCGGAGTGGACCTGCGCCCGGGCGGTCTTCGGTGCCGCCGGCCCCCACAGCGCCTCGGCTGCCGCGTCAGGACTCACCGTGCGGTTGGCGTTGAGCAGCAGCAGAGCGAGCAAGGCCCGCCGTTGCGGGCGGGCGACAACCATCGGCCGTCCGTGCGCCGACACCTCGACGGTGCCCAGGATCATGTACCGCATGGTCCTGCCCCCATGGATCTTTCGATCACACGCCCCCGCGCGCGTAACGAATGTATAGCCGACGAATAGCCGGTGTAACTGCCGTCCCAGGAATGATCGTCGATGACCGGGACGCCTGTCCCGGACGGGGAAGGGAGTTGCGCATGGCTCGATCGATGCGGGCGTTCGGCGACCGGATGCTCCAGGCGATGCTGCCCAAGGCCGAGGCCAGGGCGAGCCACATCTGCAAGAGGGTCGGCGCGCAGTGCTGGAAGAACTGTAAGACCGGCTGCACCGGCTGCAACTACGGCGGTCCGAGCTGCGGTTGCACCGAATGGGTCAACAGCTGCGGCTAGTCACCCACCGGCGGCGGTCGTCTCCCGACGGCCGCCGCCGGCGAGCCGCGGCGCCGGACCACGGTCACGGCGTTTACGGCCTCGGCCCGGTGCCCGGCGGCGTACCGGTGGCGGCATGTCGTCCGCGATGTCGCGCTCCTCGTCGCCTCGGCGGCAGGGCGCGGCGGGCACGGCGACGGGGGATACCGCCCTGGTCGATCCGCTTGGCGCCACGTCCGGCGCCGCGGCGCGTTGGTCGGCGTACTGGCGATCCCTGATCGAGGACCTGGCGGCGACGTGCCGCGCCCGCACCCCTTATGAAAACGTCCTTTCTGGAGGATTTGATGCCCTTCCTTGTCGCGGCGCTGGCGCTGGTGGGCGCCGTCAGCCTGCTGAACCTCATCCTGACGACCGCGATCGTGCGTCGGATGCGCGGGTACGAACAGACGCCGCCGAGCCGCCTGGGTTACGACGTGCTGGGTGGCCTGCCGGAGGGCGCGGCGCTGCCGACCTTCACCGGCGGGGCGGCTGGCGGCGGTACGGTGACCGACAGCGACCTGCGGGGTCGGCCGGCGGTGGTGGGATTCTTGTCCTCCGACTGCCCGAGCTGCCTGGAGCAGGCGCCGACGTTCGCCGCCGCGGCGCGCGCCACCATCGAGCGCGGTGGGCGGGCGATCGCGGTCATCATCGAGGGCGCCGACCCGGTCGACGCGCTGACGGCCGCCGCCGGACCCGCGACCACCGTGTACGAGCCGGTGGACCGGACCGGCCCGATGACCCGGGCTTTCGCGGTGGAGACGTTCCCGACGTTCTTCGTGATCGACGAGGCGGGCACGGTCACCTCGCGGGAGCTGCCGCCCGCGGCATCGGTGACGCCGGCCCGCGTAGGTGCCGCCTGAATGGCCGGCGCCCGCCTGCTCGTCACGCTGATCTGGCGGTCGGCTGGACTGTTGATCGTGGTGCGCCTGGTGCTCGCGGTCGTCGCCGGCCTCGGTCCCGTGGCGGTGGCCTGGGCGACGAAGCTGCTGCTCGACGGGCTGGCCGGCGTGAGCGGGGTGTCGGTGCTGACCGCCGCCGTCCTGGTCGGGGCCACCGGGGCGGCGATGGGCCTGATCCCACCGGTCAGCCAGTACCTCGACGCGGAGGCCGCGCGCCAGCTGCGTCGACGTATGCACGACGGCCTGTTCGCCGGGATCAACCGGATGCGTGGGCTCGCCGCCCTGGAGGATCCCGTCCAGCGTGACCGCGTCCATGTGGCCTCGCACGCGGCGATGACGGTGCCGTACCAGGCACTCACCGCAGCCCTGAGCCTGGTGCAGAACGTGCTGTTGATCGGCGGGTTCCTGGCCGCGCTCGCCACCATCGGACCGCTGCTCGCCGGCGTGGTGGCGGTATCGGCAGTCCCCAACCTGCTCGCCCAGCTGTCCGTTGCCCGCCGACGCACCGAGGTGGTCACGCGGACCGCTCCGCGCTGGCGGCGGCAGATCTTCTACGGCACGCTGATGACGGATCCGCGCGCGGCCAAGGAGATCCGGCTGTTCGGCTCCGGTGACACGCTCCGTTCCAGAATGGACTCCGAGATCGGCACCGCGGACCGCGAGGAGCGCGTGGTCGACAGCTACGCCGCACGCACCGCCGCCGGGCTGTCACTGCTCACCGCGCTGGTCTCCGGACTGGCCCTGGGGCTGGGCGTGCACCGGATCGTGACCGGCGGCGCCGGGCTGGGCAGCCTCGCCGTGCTCACCGCGGCGCTGGTCGGTGTCCAGAGCGCCCTGACCTCGGTGACCAGCCAGATCGCGTCCGGGCACGAGGCGCTGCGGCTGTTCGCCAGCTACCACCGGGTGGTGACGGCGCCCGTCGACCTGCCCGACCCCCGGCCGCCCGCCCGGACCGTGCCGCGCCTACGTCGCGGCATCGAGTTGCGCGACGTCTGGTTCCGGTACGACGTCGGGCATCCGTGGATCCTGCGTGGCCTCACGATGTCGATCCCGGCCGGCCGCAGCACGGCGCTGCTCGGCCTTAACGGCGCCGGGAAGTCCACAGTGGTCAAGCTGCTCTGCCGGCTGTACGATCCGGTCGCCGGCACCATCCTCTGGGACGGCGTCGACCTGCGCGAGTTGCCCGTCGAGGAACTGCGGCGTCGGATCAGCACGGTGTTCCAGGACCACATGACGTACGAGTTGACCGCCGCCGACAACATCGCCCTCGGCGACGTGCGACGCGCGCCCACGATGGAACGGATCCGAGCCGCCGCCCGGCACGCCGACGTCGACGACGTTCTCGCAGCACTCCCATCCGGCTACGACACGCTGCTTACCCGCGCCTTCGGCGACGGCGACGACGGCGCCGTGGGGGTGCCGCTCTCCGGGGGTCAGTGGCAGCGGATCGCCCTGGCCCGAGCGGCGTTGCGCGAGGACGCCGACCTGCGGATCCTCGACGAGCCCTCGACCGGGCTGGATCCGGAGGCCGAATACGAGGCGCAGCGCCGCCTGCGGACCTACCGGTCCGGGACGACGAGCCTGGTCGTCTCGCACCGGCTGAACACCGTGCGGGACATCGATCAGATCGTGGTGCTCGGCGACGGCCGGGTGGTCGAGTGCGGCAACCACGACACGTTGCTGGCCGAGGGCGGTCGATACGCGCGAATGTTCGGTCTCCAGGCCGCAGGTTACGCGGGGAGGGTCGCATGATGTACGTGGCGGTGGCATGCGCGGTGGTGGCTGTCGTCCTGCTGGGCCGAGCCATGTTCGTGGTGGTGCGCGTGGTGGGCATCAGCATGGAGCCCACCTACCACCACGGCGACCGGGTGCTGGTGCTGCGCGTACCGCGGTTGGCGCTGCGCCGCCCCGGCGCCGTCGTCGTGTTCGCCCCCGCGCCGGGTGCCGCCCCCGGCTGGCTGATCAAGCGAGTGGTCGCGCGCCCCGGCGACCGTACGCCGGACGGGGTGCCGGCGCGGGTGCCCGGCGGTCGGGTCCCCCGCCGGCACCTCGTCGTTTACGGCGACAACGGCGGCCATGACTCGCGCGACTTCGGCTATCTGCCCCTGTCCCGGGTTCGCGGCGTCGTCCTCGCCGACCTGAGCACCACACCGGCACCACGCGACGCCCGGCCGGGGCCGCCTGCCCCGCCGCTCTCGGTGAGATCACGCCCGCGTGACGCGGGCGAGTGAACCGTGTACCGCTCGTGGCTGGCCGTCAGGCGTCCGGTCGAGACAACTGCTTTACGTACCGGTGACAGGGCACCGGGATCGGACCGTCGGGGCCCGGCGCGGCGTGCGCGAAGGGGCCGGCGTCCCGCCATCCGTGCCGCTCGTAGAACCGCCGGGCACGGGCGTTGTCCGGCACCACCGCCAACCACGCCATCCCGTGGCCGGCGGCTCTGATCCGGCGCTCCGCCTCCGCCAGCAGTGCGCCAGCGACGCCGGCACCGCGATGCTCCGCGGCCACGTAAACCTGGTCCACCTCGTCGCCGTCGGTCATGACGAAGCCGGCGACCGCCGCACCGACCACGGCGACTGTGGTGTCCCCGACCCGTTGCTCGGCCCTGGTTCGGAACGTGGCCTCGTCCCGGGCCGCCACCAATTCGGCGGGCACCCGGCCGAGGTGGGCATCGACCCAGCCGAGCCGCCAGATCTCCGCGACATCGGGTGCGTCGGCGAGCTGAGCAGGGCGGAGCCGCACGAGCGGATTCGTCATGGCACCTCCTCGAAGAGGCCAGCAGCGTAACGCACGGAACGCATCTCGGCCCTTACCGTGATCGGCTGGCCCACGGCGCGACCATCAACTGGCCGACCTGGCCGACCTGGCCGATCGACGGGTGGATGGCCGCTCAACCGACGACATCACGCCTTCCGCAGCCAGAAGGTCAGCCCCAGCCCTTCGTCCGTAACGGGAACGGGGTTCGGCCAGTCGGGCTCGGCCTCGGCGAAGTCCGTCGCCAGTACCTCGTCCGCGATCAGGGGAGCGTGCTCGGTGAGCGCCGCGACCGTGTCGGCGTCGTCACCGCGGAAGCGCAACACGATCCGGTCCGCCACCTCGAGACCGCTCGACTTGCGGGCCTCCTGGATCTGGCGGATCGCGTCGCGTGCCACCCCGGCTCGGCGAAGCTGAGGCGTCAGCCGCAGGTCGAGCGCCACCGTCATACCGGACTCGCTGGCCATCGCCCAGCCCTCGTGAGGTGTCTCGGTGATGACAAGCTCATCGGGACCGAGGGTGACCTGCTCACCGTCCACGAGGAGCGTCGCCGACCCGTCCGCGCGCAATGCCGCGTTGAGTACAGCCGCGTCCGCCGCGGCGATCGCCGTGGCGACGGCCTGGACCCGCCTGCCGAAGCGCCTTCCGAGGGTACGGAAGTTCGCCTTGGCGGTGGTGCGCACCAGCGACCCGCCCACGGTGGTCAGCGGCTGTGCCTGCCCGACGTTGAGTTCGTCGGCGACCTGCGCCCGGAGTTCCTCGTCCAGATCCTGGAAGCCCGGTGCCGAGACGAGGACCCGCGACAGCGGCTGGCGGGTCTTCACGCCCGCCTCGGACCGGGCCGCCCGACCCAATTCGACGAGGCGACGCACCAGCGTCATCCGCGTCGACAGCGCCGGGTCCACGAGTTCCACTCGGGCCACCGGGTAGTCGGCCAGGTGCACCGACGAGGGTCCGTCCGGCGACACCGGGACGACCAGGTCCTGCCACACCCGTTCGGTGATGAACGGAGTGACAGGTGCCAGCAACAGGGTGAGCATGCTGACCGCCTCGTGCAGCGTCGCCAGCGCGGCGGGGTCGCCGCGCCAGAAGCGCTTGCGGCCCCGGCGCACGTACCAGTTGGACAGGTCGTCGATGAAGACCGACAACAGCCGACCGACCCGCTGGGTGTCGAACTGGTCCATCGCCGCGTCGACCTCACCGACGAGGAGGTGGAGTTCCGACAACAGCCAGCGGTCCAGCAGCGGCCGGTCGGCCGGCGGCGGGTCGGCGGCCGAGGGTGACCAGCCGGCGAGGCGGGCGTACAACGCCTGGAAGGCGACGGTGTTCCAGTAGGTGAGCAGGATCTTGCGGACCACCTCCTGGATCGCGGTGTGCCCGACGCGACGCGCGGACCACGGCGAGCCGGTCGCCGCCATGAACCACCGGACGGCGTCCGCCCCGTGCTCCTCCAGGAGCGCCATCGGGTCCAGGACGTTGCCGAGGTGCTTGGACATCTTCCGTCCGTCCTCGGCCAGGATGTGGCCCAGGCAGACCACGTTCTCGTACGACGACCTGCCGAAGACGGGCGTGCAGACCGCCATGAGCGTGTAGAACCAGCCGCGGGTCTGGTCGATGGCCTCGGAGATGAACTGAGCCGGGTAGCGCCTGGCGAACAGTTCGGTGTTCTGGTGCGGGTAGCCGAACTGCGCGAACGGCATGGCGCCCGAGTCGTACCAGGCGTCGATCACCTCGGGCACCCGGGTGGCGGTCCGGCCACAGTGACAGGCGAAGGTGACCTCGTCGATGTAGGGCCGGTGCGGGTCGAGGGCGGCCAGGTCCCGGCCCGCGAGCCGGCCAAGCTCGGCCAGCGAGCCGACGCACGTGAGGTGACCCTCGTCGCACCGCCAGATCGGCAGCGGGGTGCCCCAGTAGCGGCTGCGCGACAACGCCCAGTCGATGTTGTTGGTGAGCCAGTCCCCGAAGCGGCCGTACTTGACGGTTTCCGGCTGCCAGTTCGTGGCGTCGTTCTCCCGCAGGAGCTGATCCTTGATCGCGGTGGTACGGATGTACCACGACGGTTGGGCGTAGTAGAGCAGCGGTGTGTGGCATCGCCAGCAGTGCGGGTACGGGTGCTCGTAGGGCAGGTAGCGCAGCAGCAACCCGCGTTCCCGCAGATCGGCCACGAGCACCCGGTCAGCCTCCTTGAAGAACACCCCGCCGACCAGCGGCAGGTCCGCCTCGAAGGTGCCGTCGGGCCGTACCGGGTTGACCATGGGCAGGTCGTACCCGCGGCCGGTGGCCAGGTCGTCGGCGCCGAACGCCGGCGCCTGGTGGACCAGTCCGGTGCCGTCGGCGGTCGTGACGTACTCGGCGTTGACCACGAAGTGGGCGTCGCGGACGTCGACCAGGTCGAACGGCCGGCGATACGTCCACCGCTCCAGTTGCCGCCCGGTGAACGTCTCCCCGGTGGCCGTGAACCCCTCGCCGAGTGCCTTGGGCAGCAGCGGCTCCGCCACCACGACCTGCTCCACGCCGTCGGTGGCCACCACGTACACCACGTCCGGATGGGCCGCGACGGCGACGTTGGACACCAACGTCCACGGAGTCGTCGTCCAGACCAGCAGCGAGGCCCGGCCGGCCAGCGGGCCGGAGGTCAGCGGGAACCGGACGTACACCGACGGATCGGTGACCGTCTCGTACCCTTGGGCCAGCTCGTGGTCGGACAGCCCGGTGCCGCACCGCGGGCACCACGGGGCGACCCGGAAGTCCTGGACGAGCAGTCCCTTGTCGAAGATCTGCCGCAGCGACCACCACACCGACTCGATGTAGGCCGGGTCCATGGTGCGGTAGGCGTCGTCCATGTCGACCCAGTAGCCCATCCGGCGGGTAAGCGCGGCGAACGCGTCGGTGTGCCGGGTGACCGACTCGCGGCACCGGGCGTTGAACTTCTCGATCCCGTACGCCTCGATGTCCTGCTTGCCGGAGAATCCGAGTTCCTTCTCCACCGCCAGTTCGACCGGCAGGCCGTGGCAGTCCCAGCCCGCCTTGCGGGCGACGTGGAACCCCTTCATCGTCTTGTAGCGCGGGAAGACGTCCTTGAACACGCGGGCTTCGATGTGGTGCGCGCCGGGCATCCCGTTGGCGGTCGGCGGGCCCTCGTAGAACACCCATTCCGGGCGGCCCGCCGACTGCCGCAGGCTGCGCTCGAAGACACCACGTGCCTGCCAGAAATCCAGGATCCCGTGTTCCAGGCGCGTGAGGTCCACCTGGTTGGGCACCGGGTTGTACATACCGAATCCTCCGTCGGACATTGCTTCGACTCCGGCGAAGGGACGGCGTGCGGCGCTACCGGTCCCCATCAACGCCTTGCGGCAACGGATTATAGCTCGTGGGGGTTGCCGCGGATCCGCGGTTTCGTGGTGACCGTCGAAACCGCGGACCGGGCGGCGATACGATTTCCACGCCACGTTCGGGAGGCTTCCCGGGCACCGCCACCACGACGAATGAGGTTGCCGCGACGTGCCACCCGTGGGTCTGGTCCGTGTCGCCGACGCCATGCTCGACGTCGCGGTCCCGTCGCGGCCGGGACGCGTGGCGGGCGTCAGTATGGCCGGGTTCCGCGGTCGAGCCGACGATCCGGTCAGTCTCCGGGTGGTCCCGTACCCGGCGTTCACGGTCTTCATCGATTTCGGCGACGTGGAACTCGTCGATGACGCGAGCGGTGCGCGGAAGCGGGACAGCGTCGTTGTCCGGATGGCCCCGGGCAGCGTTCGAGCTGGCGGGCGCGACGTCGACCACCTGCAGGTACGGCTCTCGCCGGTGGTCGCGCACGCGGCGCTGGGCGGCTCCGCCGAGCAGGGCTCGGCATTGATCGCCCTCGA
This sequence comes from Plantactinospora sp. GCM10030261, assembly GCF_042666615.1. NCBI lineage: Bacteria > Bacillati > Actinomycetota > Actinomycetes > Micromonosporales > Micromonosporaceae > Plantactinospora > Plantactinospora sp. GCM10030261. The sequence continues at coordinate 60,804 of NZ_JBHTDD010000004.1, read as the reverse complement.
CGACCTGTGGGGGCGGGACGCCGAACGGATCCGGGAACGACTGCGCGCCGCCGGGTCGTGGGACGAGCGGTTCACCGTCATGGACGCCGCGCTCGCTCGACGCCAGGAGGCGGGTCCAGCGGTGGATCCAGAGGTCTCCTTTGTCTGGGGGGAAATGGCGCGGAGCCGGGGGCGGGCTCGCGTCGAGCGGCTGGCGGCCGAGGTCGGATGGAGCCGTCGGCGGCTGTGGTCCCGGTTCCGATCCCAGGTCGGCCTGACACCCAAGCGCGCCGCGATGCTGATCCGCTTCGACCACGTGGCGCACCGCCTCGCCGCGGGGCACAGCGCCGCCCTGGTGGCGGCGGAGAGCGGCTTCGTCGATCAGTCCCACCTCTGCCGGGACGTCATGTCCTTCACCGGAATGACACCCACGGAGGTGGCGGACGCGCCGTGGCTCACGGTCGACGACCTGGCGTGGCCCGCGCGGGAGCGGGCGCTCCGGGGTTGACGCCGCCCGGGCGGAACCTTTCTCCAATACGCTCCGGCCGCGCTCCGGCGATGGTGGCAGTCCTGTGCGCGCTGACCCGCGAGCAGGCGGACCCGGCGCGCACGGGCCCGCGAACCGACGACAGACATGAGGAGACAGCCGGTGGCGATCACACCTGGATCCACGACGACATGACAGCTAGGGCACCACTGGGCACCCGACTTCTCAGGGACGGCCACGACTGGGAAGCCATGACCGACGATCAGGTGATCGCCGTCCGGGAGAAGACCAACCGCGCGGCGTCGTCTCGGGTCGGACGGATCATCACCGGTCCACCGGATCGAGGTGCCCGGATCACCGAGACCGCTATCGATCTTCCCGGGCGACGCCTGACGTTGCGGGTGCATCGGCCGAAAGCCGTGGCACGGGACCTACCGCTGATCGTCTCGTTCCATGGCGGAGGCTTCATCGGCGGCACCGCGGCCCAGAACGACTGGCTCAACAGCCACCTCGCGGCCCGCTGTCCGGCCGTGGTCGTCGCGGTGGAGTACCGTCTCGCCCCGGAGCATGTGCTGCCCAAGCCGATCGAGGACGGCTACGACACGCTCGACCGGATCGTCGGCGACCCGCAACGGTGGGGCATCGATCCCACCGCCGTCGCGCTGATGGGCGAAAGTGTCGGCGGCATGATTGCCACGCTCGTCGCCCTGCGTGCCCGCAAGGCTGGCCCACCACTCCGTGCCCAGGTGCTCAACTACCCGACCACGGACTGGACCGAGACAATGTTCGACTACCCCTCCATCGAGGAGAACGCGGACAATCCGGCGCTCCCGCTCTCGCGGTTGCGGGCCGCCCGCACACTGAGCACGCCGTCGACGCTCGATCCGCGCACCGTGTCACCGGTGACGTTCGAGGACCTCGCCGACCTGCCTCCGGCACTTGTCGTCACCGCCGCCCTGGACCCGGTGGCGGACCACGGACGCCGATACGTCGAGCGGCTCTGTGAGCACGGCACCGAAGCCCGCCTGACCGGCTATCCGAAGGCCACGCACAGCTTTCTCAGCACCCCCGGCCTGGTCCCGGCCGCCCGGGCGGCGCGCCGCGAGATCCTCGCCTTCCTGCGCGACCATCTCCGCCCGGACTCGCCACGTTGACCAGGAAGGATCTCGACTGTCGTACGCGGTGGCCTCGCCGAACCCGTCAGCTCCCGAGCCGACGACAACGTCGAGGTGCGCGCGCGGCTACGCCATGCTGTCGAGCACGCACGAGCATCCCTGGCGCGCCTGGTGCTCGGCACCGAGCCGGAGGCGGACCCTGACCGGGTACGGGCCGAGGGCACTCTCAGCTACGCGCTGATCAGTGGCTTGATCGTCCAGTGGCTCGTCGATCCGGAAAGCCTGCCGGATGCGGAGTCACTCCCGGCGGACCTGCTTCTTCGCTGACATGGACGCCCGCGTGAGGTACGCGCTGCGCCGGACGCTCCCCAACCTCGGGCGAGCCGTCGGCCCGACCGGCGGTCAAGGACGTGCGTGGGCCGGAGGCATCACCATGCGAACCAGTCGGTGACCATCGCCGGTGGCCCGCCGGACGGCGAGGGCCCGGTCGCGGCCGCCACCTCCTCGATGGTCGCCTATACCGCTGCGAATGGGCAGGCCGGCCCGAATGAAGCGCGATTCCATCGCGGCCTAGAAGCGGTAGGCGTCGCGCCGGTGGCGGATCGAGTGGATCTCCACGACGCGTTTGGCTTCGTTGATCCGGTAGATGATTCGGTACGTGCCGCGGCGGGCGGAGTGGAAGCCGTCGAAGGGCTCGTCGAGTGGTTTGCCAGCCCGATAGGGGTTTGGTGGCCCAGGCAATCACCGAAGGGCTGACCCTCGCCTCCCGTGACGCGTCGATAGCGCTGTACGACGTGGACGTCCTCAAGGTGTGACAACAGGCCTTGGCGAGCCGACCAGCACCGGTCACGAGTGGGCAGGCCATCAGCTCCGCCGCCGCGACGTAAGCCGCGTCGTACGCCGTGACATTGCCCCGCATCTGCCACATCCGGTCAACCAGCATCGCGACGCCAACCTCGTCGATGACCAACGAAGGCAGGGTGTCTGCCCATCATCGACCAGCCGGTTCGCGTGACGGCGGACGAGCAGCCAAGAGCCGCAGGCCAGAGACGTGCGTGGGCCGGAGGTACCACCATGCGAACCACCTCGCCACGATCACCGGTATTCCGCTCCCGCTACGCCCACGCCGCTCCTGAGCCTGATCGACAGTTCAAGGCCAGACGTCGGACCATCTGACGAACAGCCCCCGGCAAACTTGTACAATTTATTGTACGTAACGTCTGGGAGGCAGCAGCATGCGCACCGTTCCCTACTCAGAAGTCCGGCAGAACCTTGCCAAGATGCTCGACCATGTCGTGGACGACGCCGAGGAAGTGGTGGTCACCCGCTCCGGCCGGGAGGCCGCGGTCATCATCTCGCTGCGCGAGTACGAGTCGTTGAAGGAGACGGCCTACCTGATGGCCAGCCCCGCCAACGCGCGCCGTCTGAATGAAGCCGTCGAGGAGCTGCGTAACGGGGGTGGGGAGATGCACGACCTGATCGACCCCGACGCCAGGTCAGGCGGGGAGTCGGCAGCGTGAAGGTCCAGTTCGCCGGCCGAGGCTGGGAGGACTACCTGACCTGGCAACGAGATCGCCAGATGCTCAAACGAGTGAACGCGTTGATCGAGGACATCCGACGCAACGGCCACCAAGGCATCGGCAAACCGGAGCAACTCCGCGGCAACTGGGCGGGATTCTGGTCGAGACGCATCGACCAGGAGCACCGCCTCGTATACCGGGTCATGGACGACACGGTGCAGATCGCGCAGTGCCGCTACCACTACGAATGAGGTGGAGGACCACTCCCTCCGCCGAGGGACGTGGCCTCACGACAGTCTGCGTGCTGATCCGCTTAGATATCCGTTTCGGTGGGCCGGAGGTACCACCATGCGAACCAGCCGGCGACCATCGCCGGAGACCCGTTGCCGCTGCGGATGTGCCGGTCAGGAGCGCGGCTCGGCGGCCCGGCGCAGGATCAGGCGATCTGACGGAGATCGCTGCCGTAGTCGAAGATGATCCGCATACGGGCGCCCAGCGCTCGGGCGTACCAGCTCAGGGTCGCAACCTCGTTGGCCTCCAGGTCGCCGTTCTCGATCTGGCTGACCCGGCCCGGTGTGACCCCCATCAACTCGGCCACCTGCCGCTGAGTGAGACCGAGCCGCTTACGCTCCTCGGCAAGGTGGAACGCGCTGACCCACGCCTCGGTGCGGGCGCGCTCCAGATCGAGCGCGTCGTCGTCCCCGTCGTGCAACTCGGCACGGATGTCGTCCCAGTCATGGAAGTCGCCCATCAGCCTTCCCTCCGCTTCCTCTCAAAGGCGAGCCAGCCCTCGTACGCGACCTCGGCGACCGGGATCGCTTCCTCATACCACCGAGACCAGTCGCCGGCCTTGTTGCCGGCCACTAAAAGCCCCGCCTGCGACCAGGGATCGAATACGAACAGAACCCGGATGGCGACTTCCCGCCCAGACCTCGGTCGCAGCTCCTTGAGGTTGCTGATGGTCGAACCTTTGAGCGTGTCGACCAGTGGACGCCCCAACCCCGGACCGGCGTCAGCGAGCATGTCGATCGCCACGTTGACCGACCGGTTGCAGAACCGATGCCGGGACCTCAGGCCGCCGCGTCGCGCGGGGCGAAACTGACGTTGAGACTCACATCCAACGCCGTCGCCAACCGTTCCAACACCGGCAGCGTCGGAACCGTGCCGCCCGCCTCGAACCGGGCAACCGCCGACTGGGTCATCCCCGATGCCTGCGCGAGCTGAGACTGACTCCACCCCCGGCGCTCCCGCAACTCCCGAACGGCACGACCCAGCTCGAACGCCAGCCGCGCCGCGTCGTACGCCTCCGCAGCCCCGGGCTCGGCCATCCGCCGGTCACGCATGGCCGGCCAATCCGTGCGGTCACCCACAACTAGCCCTCCTCCGCCAAACGGTGTGCCTCGTCAACACACCGAGCCAACGCCCGACGCGCCCGCTCAACTTCTCGATCGTCACGCATCCGGGTCTTGCGAAACACCGTCAGCAGGATGATCCGCCTGTCGGACGCGATCCAGTAGGTGATCCTCACCGCCTGCCGCTCCAGATGGAACCGCAGTTCCCGCAGCTTCCCGTCAAGCTGCTTCGTATAGGGCTCACCCAGTAGCGGGCCCTGCTCCGCCAGCAGATCGACGTAGAACGCCGCCCTGGCGAACAGCACGGTCGGCAAGCCCTCCAGCCACTTCTCGACCTCCGGCTCCAGCTCGACCACACCCCAAGCCATAGCAAAGATGCTATACCGGTGGCAACTGCCGATCGGTCACCCACGCCGGCAGAGCGTACCGGCGTCTGGTTCGTATGAATGCGAGTCGGGTCCGAGCAGGCAGCCAACCGGGATATCGGCCACCACCTGCGCTTCTGGCCCTGGAACCCCTCCGCTTGGGTATCCGTTTCGAGTGGGGCGGGCGGGACTCGAACCCGCGACCGAGGGATTATGAGTCCCCTGCTCTAACCGGCTGAGCTACCGCCCCCTGCCGGGCGAAAGCCTAACCTATCGATCCGGTTCCGCCCGTCCTGCGCCATTCCCCGGGACGGAACGGTCCGAGTCAGGCCCGCAGGGCCCGCAGGATGGCGCCGGCGGCCCGCCATCCGCTGGCCAGGGCGCCCTGCACCGACGGGCTGTCCCGATGGTCACCGGCCACGAAGATCCCCTCCCCCAACTCCACCGGCCGGCGCAGCCGGCCCATCGGCGGCGGTGCGGCCGGTAGCGCGGCTGGGATCTCAACGGTTCGCAGATGCTCCCACTGGGCCGTGGACACCCCGTACAGCCGGGTCAGTTCGTCCCGGACGACCGGCTCGGGCGGCGGCACCGCCCCCACCACCGACGTGGCGACGAGGTGCCGGCCCGGCGGCGCGTACGACGGCGCGGCGCGGCTCACCACCGCGGTGTTGGCCACGATCCCCCGGCGGTCGCCGTCCAGCAGCAGGATCGGCTCGGCGAGCGGCGCCTCGGGCGCGACGTGGTAGTACGTGGTCAGGGCGTGCATGCGTACCGTCGCTGTCGAGGCAGCAGGGCGGTGACCGCCGGCGGGTCGACGGCGACCAGCACGGCCCGGCAGCGCAGTTCGCCCTCGGCGGTCCGCACCCGGCCGGACGACACCGCGGAGACGGGGGTGGCGACTCGGAGCCGGTCGGCCGGCAGCGGCGCGGCGACCGCGCCGGGCAGCCGCCGGACCCCACCTGCCGGCAGTCCGATCCGCCCGCGGGCGAACGACCGCAGCACCATCGCGAGTACGTGGCTGGAGGTTTCCAGGTCCCGCTCGGCGAAGACCCCGGACAGGAACGGCCGCAGCACCTCCTCGACAAGTCTGTCGGAGAGCCCGGCGGCGCGCAGTTCCTCGACGGTCGTGGTTTCCGGCGCGCCGAGCAGCCGGGCCGCCGGCGCGGTGGCGTAGCGGGCGGCCAGCGCGGCGAACCGGACCCGGTCGGCGAGGGTGCCGACCCCGGCGACGATGGCGCGGGGCGCGCCGATCGGTTCCCGCACCGGGTGGGTCAACCGGCGCAGTCGGTCGCCGCGCCGGACCAGCACACCCGAGGTGAAGCAGCCCAGGTCCAGGGCCGCGACCTCGACAAGCGCGCGCAACCGTGGGTACGCGGAGTTGACGACCTGGAACCCGCGGTCCAGCAGGAACCCGTCCACCTCGTCGGTGGTGACCCGGCCGCCGAGCCGGTCGGCCGCCTCGACAAGGCGCCAGGGGATCCCGGCCCGGTGCAACCGTCGGGCCGCGGCCAGCCCGGCCAGGCCCCCGCCGACGATGACGACCTCAGAGTCGCTCGACTGCCCGGTCACGCCGGTTCCCTTCGTCCGTCCGGTCGGCCCGGGACAGGGCCCCCGGCCACCACACCCGCGGGCCGATGTCGTACGTCAGCGCCGGCACCAGCAGCGACCGCACGATGATGGTGTCCAGCAGCACCCCGATGGCGACCGCCATGCCGATCTCGACGAGCACCACCAGCGGGAGTACGGCGAGCGCGGAGAACGTCGCCGCGAGCACCACGCCGGCCGAGGTGATCACGCCCCCGGTCACCACGAGTCCCTTGAGCACCCCGGTCCGGGTGCCCAGCCGCAGGGCCTCCTCGCGGACCCGGGTCATCAGGAAGATGTTGTAGTCGATGCCCAGGGCGACCAGGAACACGAAGGCGAACAGCGGGAACGACGCGTCCACCCCCGGGAAACCCAACACGTGGGTGAACAGGATCGCGCACAGACCCAGCGTGGCCAGGAAGGACAGCACAACGGTGAGGATGAGCAGCACCGGTGCCAGGATCGAGCGCAGCAGCGCGGCGAGGATCACCGCGATGACGGCGAGCACCACCGGGATGATGAGGTTGCGGTCCCGTACCGACGCGTCGGCGGTGTCCAGGTCGATGGCCGTGTAGCCGCCGACGATCGCGTCCGCGGCCGGCACCGCGTCCACCGCCCGCCGGATGTCGCGCACCACTCTCTCCGCCGCCACGCTGTCCGCCTGCGCGGTCAGGGTCGCCTGGAGTTGCACCCGCCCGTCGACCACCTTGGGTGGCTGGGTCTGCCCCGGCTCCTCGGGACCGCCGGGGACGGCACCCGGTCCGCTCGGGGAGCCCTGCGCCGGCAGCGTCCGGACGGCCGCCACCCCGGGTAGGCCCTCGACGATCCGGCTGATCTCGCCGGCGGTGGCGGCGGTGGGAAAGATGGTGACCGGACTGCCCTGGCCGCCCGGGAAGTGTCGGGCGATCGCCTGCTGTCCCAGCTTGGAGTCGGTGCTCTGGGTGAACTGGTCGGTCTGGCCGAGCTTGGTGGCACCGAGTTGGGTGAGCCCGACGATCAACAGGGCGAGGAACAGGGTGGTGCCGACCCAGACCGGTCGGGCCCGCCGGCCGACGAACCGTCCGATCGGTTTCCACAGCTTGCCCGTGATCTGCTCGTCGTCGGCGCGCGGCATCTTGGGCCAGAATGCCCACCGGCCGCCGAGCAGCAGCAATGCCGGCAGCAGGGTGAGCATCACGACCAGGGTGACGCCGATGCCGAGCGCGCTGACGGGCCCGAGCGACCGGTTGGACTCGAGGCTGGACAGCAGGAGGCAGAGCAGGCCGGCGATGACTGTGGATCCGGAGGCGAGGATCGCCGGGGCGGCACCGCGCCAGGCCACCTTCATGGCGTCCACCGGACGCTGGTAGTGGTGCAGTTCCTCCCGGTATCTGGCGATGAGCAGCAACGCGTAGTCGGTGCCGGCGCCGAAGACCAGCACCGTGAGGATCCCCTGCGACTGCCCGTTCAGGGTGATGATCCCGGCGTCGGTGGTGAAGTAGACAAGCAGCACCGCCACCGTGTAAGACATGCCGGCCGAGAACAACGGGATGATCCACAAGATCGGGCTGCGGTAGACGATCAGCAGGATGACCAGCACCACGGAGAGGGTGACCAGCAGCAGCGGCCCGTCGATCGAGGAGAACACCTCGACGAGGTCGGCGAGCACGCCGGCCGGCCCGGCCACGTACGCGTTGAGACCGCCCTCGTCGGGTCCGACTATCGCCCGCAGTTCCTCGGTCACCGTCTGGATCTGTTCGCCCTCGGCGCTGTCGATCGGGACGACGATCTGGATTGCCTTGCCGTCCTGGCTGGGGATCGGTGGGGACAACGGGGTGACCACCCCGGAGACCTGGGCGAACCGTTCGGCGTCGGCGGCGACCTTGGCCCGGTCCTCGGGCGTGATCCCGCTCGGCCGCTCGTAGAGCACCAGGGCGGGCGTGGTCTCCTGCTCGATGAACCCACGGGCCAGGTTCAGCGCCTTTGTCGCCTCGGCGTCGGCGGGCAGGAAGGCGGCGTTGTCATTGGTGCTGACCTCGCTCAGCCGGCCGGAGTACGGGCCGGCGAACGCGCCGATCGCCAACCAGGCGAGCACCACCGCGATGGCGATGGAGATCGCCGTCCGGGTCCGCATCCCGGTCATCCCGCTCCAATCGACGCAGTAAACGACGCAACCGGAGTCTAGGGTGGGCAATCCGGAAGCGCAGGGAATCGCGAGCGCGATGACGTACCCCGGATAAGAACAATGCCCGTCGGCGACGCCGACGGGCGGGGATTCGTGGGAAAGCTCCCCCGTTTGGACTCGAACCAAAAACCTGCCGGTTAACAGCCGGCTGCTCTGCCAATTGAGCTACGGGGGATCGCGGTGGCCGGCAGCGGATCTCTCCGCGCCGCGCGACGGCCATAAGAGTACAGGACGACCGGGGATGCCGGTCCACCGGGTTCCCGGCCCCGACCGCCGACGCGGACCCGGACGACGCCGCCCGCCGGTGCGTAACGCCCGTTGGCGGGTATCCGGTTGGGGAGGCATGACCCGGAGCACGGCTGGGTAGTTAACCGGGCACAGACGACGCAGGCGCGACACCATTGATCCCCCGGGCTGATCCGGGAACAACGGAGCGTCAGGTACGAAAGGAGCCGCCATGCGCGGAAAGCTCTTGTTCATCGGCGGGCTGGCTACGGGCTTCGTCCTGGGCGCCCGCGCCGGCCGGGAGAAGTACGAGGAGCTGGTCCTCAAGGGCCGCAAGGTCCTCGACCACCCCTCCGTCCAGGAGGCGGCCGGCGTCGCCCAGGCCCAGGCCAACCGGCTGTACTCGGAGGGCAAGGACCGGCTGGGCCAGACCAAGTTCGGCGAGAAGCTGAGCGGGACGGACACCGGCAGCAGCGAGCTGACCAGCGCCGACAACGCCTTCGCGGGCACCCCGGCCTCGTCCAGCTCGACCACCAGCCCGTCGTCGTCCAGCACGCGGCCGAAGTCGTCCGGCACCGGCACCAACGGCAGCACCCTCTGAGGCTCGCTCTCGGGAAGACGGTCGCCGAGCGGGCCGGCAGCCATCTGGCTGCCGGCCCGCTTTCGTACCCCGGACTCCACGGCGGTCCTCGACCGGGCGGACCAGCCGCCGGCCGAGGGCGGCTCAGTCCTTGCTGGCGAAGGCGGCGTCGAACGCCGCGGCGGGCGCGTCGAAGGCCAGCCGGCGCACGAAGCCCAGCGCCTCCGGGGCGCCCACCAGGCGGTCCATCCCGGCGTCCTCCCACTCGATGGAGATCGGACCGTCGTATCCGATCGCGTTCAACGCCCGGAAGCAGTCCTCCCACGGCACGTCACCGTGCCCGGTGGAGACGAAATCCCACCCGCGCCGCAGGTCCGCCCACGGCAGGTGCGAGGAGAGCCGACCCCGGCGCCCGTCCCCGGTACGCACCTTCGCGTCCTTGCAGTCCACGTGGTAGATCCGATCGGCGAAGTCGAACAGGAAATTGACCGGGTCCAGCTCCTGCCAGACGAAGTGCGACGGATCCCAGTTGAGGCCGAACGCCGGCCGGTGCCCGATGGCCTCCAGGGTGCGCTTCGTGGTCCAGTAGTCGTACGCGATCTCGCTGGGGTGCACCTCGTGCGCGAACCGCACCCCCACCTCGTCGAACACGTCGAGGATCGGGTTCCACCGGTCGGCGAAGTCCTGGTACCCCTTGTCGATCATCGACGCCGGCACCGGCGGGAACATCGCCACGGTGTGCCAGATCGATGAGCCGGTGAAGCCGACGACGGTCCGGACGCCGAGCTTCGCCGCCGCCCGGGCGGTGTCCTTGAGTTCCTGCGCGGCCCGCTGCCGGACCCCCTCCGGCTCGCCGTCGCCCCAGATCCGGGCCGGCAGGATGCCCTGGTGTCGCTCGTCGATCGGATGGTCGCAGACCGCCTGCCCGACCAGGTGGTTGGAGATGGCGAACACCTGGAGGTTGTGCTTGGCCAGCGTCTCCCGCTTGCGGTCGACGTACGACTCGTCGGCCAGTGCGCGGTCCACCTCGAAATGGTCGCCCCAGCAGGCGATCTCCAGCCCGTCGTAGCCCCACTCCGAGGCCAGCCGGCAGACCTCCTCGAACGGCAGGTCGGCCCACTGTCCAGTGAAGAGTGTGATCGGTCGGGTCATTGTCGTCGTCCTCCCCTATTGCCCTGGGAATCCCGCTGCTCGGCAAGGAATCCCGGCGTACGCCTCGGGGGCGACGCCGGTGGACGGTGCGAGGGAGACCGGCCGCGCCGGTCGGCGGCCGGATGGGAGCACCGGTGGGCATCGCGATGCCGTCACCCGGTGGGTTGCGCCTCCCGCCGGGTCACCGGCGGCCGATCCGGGTCGCCGGTGACCACTCTAGGTGCCTCCGACCGCAGTAAGGAAGGGCCCCTTCTTAACGCTTTTTGTATAGGAAGGGGCCCTTCCTAACGCGCGGCTCACGGCCACCGCATGACCACCCGTACGCCTACGGCATTACCCATTTCTGGTTGGCGCCGCCGTGACAGGTCCACAGATGCACCGGCGTCGAGTCGGCCGGGTTGTTGCCGGACACGTCCAGGCACTTGCCCGACTGCGGGTTGCGCACCGACCCGTCGGCCTGCGCCGACCAGTTCTGCGCACCGGTGCCGTTACAGGTCCACAACTGGATCTTCGTGCCGTTGGCCGAGCCGCCACCCGAGACGTCCAGGCACTTGCCCAACGCCTTTACCGTGCTGTTCGGCGTCACGGTCCAGGTCTGCGCCGCCGTGCCGTTGCAGGTGTAGAGCTGGATCTGCGTCCCGTCGGCCGTCCCGGCGTTCCGCACGTCCAGGCACTTGCCGGCCAGGCCCACGATCGGCCCGGTACGGGGCCCCGGCGGAGGCGTACCCCCGAGTTCCTTGATCCGGATGTTGCGGAACGACACGTCGTCACCGGTGCCGTGGTTCTGCAGCCCGATGTGGCCGGCCAGCGAGCGCACCGGGTCGGGGTTGGTGAAGTCGTTCACCTGCGCCCCGTTGAGGTAGACCCGCAGCCGCTCGCCCTCGACCAGCAGCTCGAACGTGTTCCACTCCCCCGGCGGGTTGAGCGCCGCGTCCCGGGCCGCGATGTCCGGCGACTTGAAGCCGTACACCGATCCGGTGGTCCGGTCCGGGCTGTCGGTGGCGTCGATCTGAATCTCGTAACCGTTGTTCACCGCGGACCAGGGGTCCGACGACGGCGGGAAGCCGATGAATACGCCGGAGTTGTCGTCGCCGGCCATCCGCCAGTCCAGCTTGAGCGAGTAGTTCGTGAATTGCTTGGCGCTGTACCAGTACAAACCCATCCCGTCGTACGAGGTCAGGGTGGCGTCGGTGTTGGTGAAGCCGCCGGGGCCGGCCTGGGACCAGCCGGTGGTGGAGCCGTTGTAGAGGGTCGTGTAGCCGGTTTCCGGCCGGCAGTCGGCCTTGGCCCGGCCGGCCGCGTACCGGATGCCGCCGAGCAGGTGCGCGCGGAACGCCGGTTCGGCGTACGACGCCTGGGTGTGACCGCCGCCGGTGTAGAAGGCCCGGCCGCCGGCGTAGGTCTTGCACCAGGCGTGTGGGTGGTCGGTGCCCATGCCGCCGCCGGAGTACGACGATTCGTCGAGGGTGGCCAGCACGTGGGCGGTGGACCGGGCGTTGGTCTGGTAGTTGTACCACTCGTCGGTGCGGGTCCAGGTCTGCGGCAGGTGTGCCGTGGCCGCGTGCGCGCGGTCCTCCACCTTGACGGTGGCCTGCTGGATGGCCGGGTGCGAGGCGAAGTAGGCGCCGACCAGGTTGCCGTAGAACGTCCAGCCGTATTCGGTGTCGGCGGCCGAGTGCACGCCGACGTAGCCGCCGCCGGAGCCGATGTAGGACTCGAACGCGGCTTGTTGGGTGTTGTTGAGTACGTCGCCGGTGGTGTTGAGGAAGACCACGGCCTCGTACTGGGCGAGGTTGCCGGTGGTGAACGCGGCGGCGTCCTCGGTGGCGGTCACCGTGAAGCTGTTGGCCGCGCCGAGGTCCCGGATGGCCTGGGTACCGACCGCGATCGAGTCGTGCCGGAACCCGGCGGTCTTGGAGAACACCAAGACGTCGTACGGGGCGTCGGCGGCGGTGGCCGGGCTGGCCGGCGCGGTGCAGGCCAGCACGGCGAGCGTGGCCGCCGCGCCGGCGAGGATGGACCGGAGTTTCCTTCGCATGTTCGCTCTCCCTATCGGTTAGGAAGGGCCCCTTGAAATGCTAGGTCACAGGACAAGGGGCCTCCCTTACATCGGGGTCAGGGCAGGGTCCACTTCTGGTTGGCGCCACCGTGGCAGGACCACAGGTGCACCGGGGTCGAGTCGGCCGAACTGTTGCCCGACACGTCCAGGCACTTGTTCGACTGCGGGTTGCGCACCGACCCGTCGGCCTGCGCCGACCAGTTCTGCGCACCCGTGCCGTTGCAGGTCCACAACTGGATCTTCGTGCCGTCCGCCGAACCACCACCCGAGACATCCAGGCACTTGCCCAACGCCTTTACCGTGCTGTTCGGCGTCACCGTCCACGTCTGCGCCGCCGACCCGTTACAGGTGTAGAGCTGGATCTGCGTCCCGTCGGCCGTCCCGGCGTTCCGCACGTCCAGGCACTTGCCGGCCAGACCCACGATCGGCCCGGTGCCACCGGTCCCGCCGCCGGTGTTCAGCGTGAACGCGTCGACGTCGTACAGCGCCCCGGACCCACCGGCGAAGGTCAGATAGAGGGTGGTGGTGCCGGCGGGTGCCCCGGAGACGGCGCCGGTGACCGTGGTGAACGAGTCCCAGGCGCCGGTGACCGGGACGGTTGCCGAGCCGAGTACGGTGCCGGTGGCCGAGCCGGCCCGGATCTGCAACGTGCCGCCAGCGCCGGCCGAGGAGACCCGGGCGGTGAACGAGGTGACGTTGCCCAGCCGGTAGGGCTGGAAGGCGATCCAGTCTCCGTTGTCGATGCTGCCGACGGTCTTGCCACCCTCGGCCGCCGCCTTGTCGTAGGTGGCGATGCCGGACGAGGTGCCGAAGTGCTCGGCCTGCCGGTGCCGGGGCTGGAGCCTGTGCTGCTTGTGCGTGGTGATCCCGCCGTTGTCGGTGTACTCGGCGTCGAAGATGGCGAAGATGTTCGCCGCGTCGTCGTGCTCGCCGTCGACCGGGATGGCGATCGAACCGGAGCACCCGGTCTTCGAGGTGATCTGGTGGCCGTGCTGGTCGTGGCCGAGGACGTAGGTCATCTTCACCCGGGCGCATTCGATCGAGCCGTCCTCCGGGTCGCTGACGCTTATCGAGAACGGCACTGTGTCACCAAAGGAGAACAGTTGACCGTCACCCGGGCTGGTGATGGTCACCGTGGGGGCGGTGTTGCCCACGCTGATCTGCACGCTCGCGCTGCCGGTGGCTCCCTGTGGGTCGCGGACCGTCAACGTCGCGGTGTACGTCCCGTTGGTGTTGTACGTCTTGGTCGGGTTGGCGGCGGTGGAGCTGGTGCCGTCGCCGAACGCCCACGAGTAGGTCAACGCGCCGCCGTCCGGATCGGTGGACCCGGCGGAGGAGAAGTTCACCGTCAACGGGGCCGACCCGGAGGTCTTGTCCGCGCTGGCCTGGGCCACCGGGGCCCGGTTGCCACCGGCCACGTAGTCGAACCGGTACAGGGCCGAGTTGGCGTCCCCGTTGAAGTAGCCGGTGCCGTAGTCGAGCACGTAGTACGCACCGTCCGGGCCGAACGCCGAGTCCATCACCTGCTTGCCGGTCCACGGGAAGCTGTCGATGGTGCCGGGCGTGCCGTTGGCGTTGACGTGGATCGGCTTGATCCAGCCGCGGCCGAACTCGGTTGCGAAGAACTGACCGTCGAACGACTGGGGGAACTTCGTGGTCGACGGGTTCGCCGCGTCGTACCGGTAGACCGGGCCGGCCATCGGCGACTCGGACCCGCCGCCGAACTCCGGGGGCGAGCCGGCGTCTCCGGCGTACCGGATCCAGGCCGGTTGGGCCGCCGGCAGGGTTGACCGGCCGGTGTTGCGGAACGAGTTGTTGGTGGGGCCGCCCGCGCAGTTGAACTTGGCGCCGGCGGTGCCGGTGGCGAAGTCCCATTCGGCGTACGTCTCGGCGGTGGTGTTGGTGCCGGTGCAGTAGGGCCAGCCGTAGTTGCCGGGCCCGGTGACCCGGTCGAACTCGACCTGGCCGCTGGGTCCCCGGGCGGAGCTGGAGCCGGCGTCCGGCCCGTAGTCGCCGACGTACACGATGCCGGTGGCCTTGTCGACGCTCATCCGGAACGGGTTGCGGAACCCCATCGCGTAGATCTCCGGCCGGGTGTTGGCGGTGCCGGGCGCGAACAGGTTGCCGCTCGGTATCGAGTACGTCCCGTTGTCGTTCACCTTGATCCGCAGGATCTTGCCCCGCAGGTCGTTGGTGTTGGCCGCGCTGCGTTGCGCGTCGTACGCCGGGTTGCGGTTGGTCCGCTCGTCGATCGGGGCGTAGCCGCCGGAGTCGAACGGGTTGGTGTCGTCGCCGGTGGAGAGGTAGAGGTTGCCGGCGGCGTCGAAGTCGATGTCGCCGCCGACGTGACAGCAGATGCCCCGGTCGGCCGGCACGTCCAGGACGTCCACCTTGCTGCCCTGGTTGAGGGTGAAGTCGGCGTTGAGGGTGAACCGGGACAGCCGGTTGACGCCCTGCCAGGCGGACCAGTTGGTCCCGGTGGCCGGCGCGTCCCCGCCGGGGGTGGACAGTGGCGGCGCGTAGTACAGGTAGACGCGGCGGTTGCTGGCGAATCCGGGGTCGACGCCGACGCCCTGCAGACCTTCCTCGTCGTGGGTGTAGACCGGAATGGTGCCGATCACCGTCGTGGTGCCGGCCGCGTCGGTCCGGCGGAGTGTGCCGTTGCGGGCCGTGTGCAGCACCGACCGGTCGGGCAGCACCGCGAGCGACATCGGCTCGCCGACCTCGGCCGCGCCGCGGGCGAGTTCGACCTGCTGGAAGTCGGTGGCGTTGATGGGATGTGCGGCGGCCGGCGCGGTGCCGCCCACGGCGGCGGTCAGGACGCTCGCGGTCAGGAGCAGGGTCACCCCGGCCGCGATGGTCCGGGTGATCCGGGTGTTGTCTCGTGCTGTCTTCGGCTGAGCGATGGGGATGGCTTCCATGGAGGACATGCGGGTCCAGCCCTTCCTGGCGGAGGCAGGCAAGGGGCGCGCGCCGTCGCGCCGGGTGCCCAGCGGGTGGGGTACGGCCGACCGTTGGGGGTCGGTGTGGCCGCCGACGTTGATCGGTGGTCACCAGTCGGGGGTCAACCGCGCCGCCGGTTACCTCGACGAAATAATTTCGTGTTGGCGACAGTAATTCTTCACGATCGATGTGTCCATACTTTTCGCTGGACGAGTTGAACTTTTGTCGATGCCGATGAAAGTGGCGGAACCGACGATTCAGTGCCGGCGGTCGACGACCGCACCCACCAGGCCGGTCAGGGTGGCCCGCGCGGTGGCGTCGATGGGGGCCGCCGTCAACGCGCTCAGCGCGGCCTCGGCACGGGCCCGGATCATCGCCTCCACCTGGTCCCTCGCCCCGGTGTCGGCGATGATCCGACGGACCTCGGCGGCACCGGCCGCGTCCAGGTCGGGACGACCGACCAGCAGTCGCAACCGCGCCGCCTGCCGTTCGTCGGCGGCGGCCCTGGCCAGCGTCATGAGCACCGTCGGCTTGCCCTCGCGCAGATCATCCACCGTGGACTTGCCGGTCAGCGCCGGATCGCCGAAAACGCCGAGCAGGTCGTCACGCAGTTGGAAGGCGTCACCCAGCGGGTCGCCCGCCTGAGCGAGAGCCTCCAGTACCGGCGGCCCGCCGCCGGCCAAGGCCGCCCCGATCTGCAACGGCCGGGTCACCGTGTACCGCGCGGTCTTCAGCCGGATCACCGTCCACGCGCCCGTCAGCGGATCGCCACCCACCGGTGGGCCCAGCCCCGCCACAGCACCATCCGCGGCACCACCGCCCACCGCCCCACCGCCGACGCTCGCGGCCCGGACCAGGTCGAGGTACTGCCCGCCGATCACCTCGGTCCGCATCGCCGCGTAGACCCGGTAGCCCCGACGCACCTCGGCCGGTGTGCCACCACACTCCTGGAACATCCGCGCCGACCAGGTGAGGCAGAGGTTGCCGACGAGCAGCGCGGTGGCGGTCCCGAACGTCTCCGGATCGCCCCGCCAGCCCGCGTACGCGTGCCGGTCCCCGTAGTGACGGTGCAACGTCGGTATTCCACGCCGGCGGTCGCTGCGGTCCATGATGTCGTCGTGGATCAGCGCGAAGGCGTGGAACAGTTCCAGCGCCGCCGCCGCCACCACGAGGGAGGGCTGCTCCGGCCGGCCCGCCGCCCGCCAGCCCCAGTAGCAGAACATCGGTCGGAGCCGCTTACCGCCACCGAGGGCGAACGCCCGGACGGTCTCCACGAGATCGTCCGGGACTCCGGGGTCGCCCACCCGCCGGTCGAGGAACGCGGCCACCGCGCCGTCGAACCGCCGGCGCAACTGGGCCGCGGCGTCACCAGCCGGCGGCGCCGACGCCGGGGCGCGCGGCGCCGACGCCAGACCGGTCGACGTCGATGCCGCCACCGGGTCGCCCGGCCGCGGACCGGACCGGCCCGGGTCGGCCGCGACGGTCACCGGGGGGCTCCAGACACTCCCGCCAGGTCGAGCAGCAGACCCTTCACATCGGTGGCGGCGAACCGGTCCCGCGCCGCGGCCGGATCGGAGCACAGCAGCACCGGTCCGTCCGCCGGATCGGCGGGCAGCCGCCCGTGCGAACCGCGTACCGCCCGAGCCCCGGCGTCCAGACCCACGACGTTCATGAGATAACGCAGGCCGAGCTTCTTGCGGGCCAACGCCACGGCCGCCCGCCGCTTCGCGGCCCCCGGACCCGCCGGATCGAAGAACAGTTCCGCCGGGTCGTACCCCGGTTTGCGATGGATCTCCACGAGCCGGGCGAAGTCCGGCGCCCGCGCGTCGTCCAGCCAGTAGTAGTAGGTGAACCAGGCGTCCGCCTCGGCGACCAGCACCAGCTCGCCGGCCCGCGGATGGTCCAACCCGTACCGGGACCGACCCGCGGGGTCCAGCACCTCGGCCACCCCCGGCACCGCCGCGCACAGCTTGGTCACCACGGGCAGGTCCGCCGGATCACGCACGTAGACGTGCGCCACCTGGTGATCGGCGACCGCGAACGCCCGGGAGGTCCACGGATCGAGGTACTCCATCCCGTCCTGCGTGTAGACCCGCAGCATTCCCTCGGTACGGAGCATCCGGTTCACGTCGACGGGGCGGGACACCTCGGTGATGCCGTACTCGGAGAGCGCCACCACCACGGCGTCCCGGGCCACCGCCGCGTCCAGCAGCGGGCCGAGCACCTCGTCCAGGGCGGCGGCCGCGGCCACCGCCTGCGGCGCCGACGGGCCGAAGCGTTGCAGGTCGTAGTCGAGATGCGGCAGGTAGACAAGGGTCAGATCCGGCGCGTGCAGCTCCATGATCCGTTGCGCGGCCCGGGTGATCCACCGGGACGACGGCAGCCCGGCACCAGGACCCCAGTAGGTGAACAGCGGAAACGTCCCCAACTCCCCGGTCAACACGTCGTGCAGCTCCGGTGGGTCGGTGTAGCAGTCCGGCTCCTTCCGGCCGTCGGCGTAGTAGATCGGCCGCGGGGTGACCGTCCAGTCGACGTCGGCACCCATCGCGTACCACCAACACACGTTGGCCACCGTGTAGCCCGGCCGGACCCGGCGGGCCGCCTGCCACACCTTCTCCCCGCCCATCAACACGTGGTGCTGCCGCCACAGGAACACCTCGCCGAGGTCCCGGAAGTACCAGCCGTTGCCGACGATGCCGTGCTCGGCCGGTAGCGCCCCGGTGAGGAAGGTGGCCTGGGCCGAGCAGGTCACCGCCGGCAGCACCGTGCCCAGCTCGGCGGTGAACCCTCGGTCCGCCACCGCCCGCAGCCGGGGCATCCGCTCCAGCAGCCGGGGGGTCAGCCCGACCACGTCGAGCACCACGAGCGGTCTCATCAGGACACCACCTTCCCGCCGGACGCCACCGCGCCGGCCTCCGTCGAGCCAGCCCGCACCGCGCCGGCCTCCGTCGGGGTCAGACCGAGACCGGTCAACTCGTCGCGGGCGAAGGCCAGTTCGGCGGCGATGCCGTCGGCCAGTTCCGCCGCCGTGCCCGGCCGCCGCGCCACCGGCAACACCCCCCAGGTGTACGTCTCGACGTCGTAGGTGTCGCAGCCGGCTGTCGGCCCACCCAGCAGCTCGGCCAGCGCCGAGCGCAGCACCGGCACCGTCGAGCGCAGCGGTGGCTCGGGTACGGCGTGCAGCGGCACGTGGTAGTGCACCCGCCACGGTCCGGGCAGTCCGCGTACCAGCGCGTCGTCCAGGTCGTCGGCGGCGTGCGCCGGGTCGGCGGGGTCCGGCTCCGCGACGGCGGCGCTCCGGGTCTGGTGCAGGAACCGCGGCTCGACGTACTCCGCCAACCGGTCGGCCGCGGCGACCGGGTCGCCCGCCTCCAGCGCGGCGGAGATCTGCACCTTGACCACCGGCAGCCCGGCGGCGGCCAACCGGCGCACCGCGACCGGCGGATCCTCCCAGGCGCACGCCAGGTGAGCCAGATCCAGGCAGACGCCGAGCCGCTCGGTGTCCATGTCGGACAAGAGGTGGACCGCCTGCCTCGTGGTCTCCACGACACAGCCCGGTTCCGGTTCGAACCCGACCCGGATCACCCGGCCCGACTCACGTTCGACCGCGGCCAGCCCGGCGGCGAGCCGGTCGAGCGTCCGGGCGGTCGTGCCGGCCCGGCCGGTGTCCCACGGCTCGCGCCAGGCCAGCGGCAGCGTCGAGATGGAACCCCGGGCGGCGTCGGAGGGCAACAGGTCCGTCAGCACCCGCGCCAGGTCCAGCGTGTACGCGAGCCGCCCTGGTTCCGTCCAGTCCGGCCGGTAGACATCGTGCTTGACCACCGGCGCCTGGAACGCCCGGTAGGGGAACCCGTTGAGGGTGACGACCTCCAAGCCCCGCGCGTCGAGTTCGGCGCGCAGCCGGATGCGGGCCCCAGGGTCGGCGGCGAGCGCGGCGGCCAGCGGGGCGGCGAGCCAGAGCCCCAGCCCGAGGACGTCGGCGTCGAGCCGGTGCCGGATCGGCAGGGCGTACGTGTCCAGCTGGTCGAGCACCCCCGCCAGGTCCTCGGCCGGGTGGACGTTTGTGCAGTAGCTGAGGTGGACGGTCTGGCCGTCCGGGTGCCCTAACCGCATCAGCTCCCCCCACGCAGGATGGAGTTGCCCTCGAAGGTGCCGGCCAGCTCGCCGATCGACAGGTCGAGCCGGCCGGACTGACCGTAGAACTCGATCGGATTGCGCCACAGCACCCGGTCCACGTCGTCGTCACCGAAGCCGGCCGCCAGCATGGCGTCGCCGGTCGCCCGGGTCAACAGCGGATCGGAGCGCCCCCAGTCGGCCGCCGAGTTGACGAGGATCCGCTCGGTGCCGTACCGGCGGAGCAGCTCGACCATCCGCGGCGGCGACATCTTGGTCTCCGGATAGATCGAGAAACCGAGCCAGCAACCGGTGTCCCGGACGAGGTCGACGGTCACCTCGTTCAGGTGGTCGATCACCACCCGGCCCGGGTCGATGCCCGACTCGCGGACCACGTCCAGACTGCGCCCGGTGCCCCGGGCCTTGTCCCGGTGCGGCGTGTGCACCAGGGCCGGCAGGTCGTGCTCCACGGCCAACGCCAGTTGGGCGGCGAAGGCGTCGTCCTCGTCCGGGGTCATCGAGTCGTACCCGATCTCGCCGACGGCGACCACGCCGTCCTTGTCCAGATAGCGCGGCAACAACTCCAGCACTGGGCGGCAGCGGGGGTCGTTGGCCTCCTTGGGATTGAGCGCCATGGTGGCGTGGTGCCGGATGCCGAACTGGCTGGCCCGAAACGGTTCCCAGCCGATCAGCGAGTCGAAGTAGTCGGCGAACGACGCCGCGCTGGTGCGCGGCTGCCCCAGCCAGAAGGCGGGTTCCACAAGTGCCCGCACCCCGGCCGCCGCCATCCGCTCGTAGTCGTCGGTGGTGCGCGAGGACATGTGGATGTGCGGGTCGAAGATCCGCATCAGGCCTCCTTCGAGGGTACGGGCTGGCCATCCTGGTCGGCGCCGGCGCTGGTCAGCCGCTCCAGCAGAGCGAGGGCGTCGGCGGGCATCGACCGGCCGGCCGCCTGTCGCTCCGCGGCCAGACCGGCGAGCATGACCCGCAGCTCATCGTCGGCCCGCTCGTCGAGCCGGTCCACGACGGACAGCGACACACCCATGAAGACCAGCTTCAACACGGCCTGCCGCCAGGCCGGCTGGTCGAGGTGCCGGGCATACCCGCCGAGCGCGGCGGAAACCAGCCGGGTGTCATTGGTGCGGATGGCGTCGTGCAGCAACGGCACCGCGATGTCCCCGATCGGCAGCATCGGCAGCGCCCGCAGCACCGCCCGCTTCTCCGCCGCGTCTCCGTGGCGGTAGAGGTTCTCGACTCGGGCCGTCGCCTCACCGGGCGGCAACGCGGTCAGCAGCACGACACGGGCGGCGTCGTCGGCGCTCCAGCCCGGGGCGTCCGGCAACTCCGCCCTACCGCAGCGCCGCCCGGCGGCCGCGAACAGCCGGGGCAGTGCGGCGGGCTGGGATCCGACGCGGCGCACCGCGTCGGCCAGCCAGCCCTCGTCCGGTACGGCCGCCAGCGCGGCCCGCAGCTCCTCCGGTCGCTCGTGCATCGCGCCTCCCCTTCGCCGCCCACGCCGCGTGATCCCGCCGCCTACGCCGCCCGTGTTTCTCCCGCCGCCTACGCCTCCCGCGACTCCGCCGACAACGCCTCCCGCGAATCCCCGGCATGCGCGGCGGCGGCGCGCAGGAAGTCCAGCGACCGTCGAGCCACCGCCGGCGCCGCGTGCGAGTGCCGGGGCAACTCGACGGCGACCAGCCCGGAGTAGCCGGCGGCGCTGAGCGCGGCCAGCACCGGTGGGAAGTCGATCTCACCGTCGCCGAATTCGAGATGCTCGTGCACGCCCCGCCGCATGTCGTCGATCTGTACGTTCACCAGGTACGGCGCCACGGCCTCGACGCACGCCGGCACCGGCAGTGGTTCCAGGCAGCGACAGTGTCCGATGTCCAGGGTGATGCCGAACCCGGCCGGCGCGCCGAGTGCGGTCCGCAGCCGGTGCCAGTCGGCGATGTCCGCCACCACCATGCCGGGCTCCGGTTCGAACCCGAGGGTCACCCCGGCCGCGTCAGCCTCGGCCACCACCTCGGCACACCTCGCCACCAGCCGGCTCCAGGCCGTCTCGTTGTCCACTCCGGATGGCCGCACGCCGGCCCAGCAGGACACCGCCTCGGCGTTCAGGTCTGCCCCGATCCGGATCGCCCTCCGGAGGAAGTCGATCCGTCGCGCCGGGTCGTCGTCCACCAGGGTCGGCGCGTGCTTGTGCCAGGGGTCCAGCAGGTACCGGGCGCCAGTCTCGATCACGAGTCCGAGGCCAAGGTCGGCGAGCCGACGGCCGACCGCGGCCACCCGGTCGGCGAGACCCGGCCGGTACGGGTCGAGGTGGTCGTGGTCGAGGGTCAGCGCCACCCCGTCGTACCCGAGGTCGGCGAGGACGCCGAGGGCGTCGGGCAACCGGTGGTTCGCGAACCCGTTCGTGCCGTACCCGAACCGGAGCCCATGGGTGCCGGTCCGGCGGTCGGCGATCCGGCCGGTCATGTCGGCAGCCCGGCCCGTCGTGTCGGCAGCCCGGCCGGTCATGTCGGCGACATCCGGCGAGCGAGCCGGCGGCCCAGCGGCGCTGCGGCGGCCACCGCGAGCCCGAGCAGGCCGGCACCAGCCCGGGCCGCCAGGGCGCCCTGGAGGGCCGGCAGGCTGGTGATGCCCGCGCCGACCGCGTCCCGGACCCGCGGAGCCACCGGATCGACGGCCGCCCTGGCCTGCGCGGCACCGTACCGGGCCGCGTACCAGGAGGCCAGCGCGGCCGGCAATGCCGCCGACCGGTTCCTCCGGAATCCTGTCCCGCCGGACGGCACCGCTCGCCCGCCCGCGACCGCGAGGTCCCGGGACCACCGGGTCGCGACCGCGCTCACGGCCACCACAGCGGTGCCGCCGAGGGTGGCCACCGGCAACCACCGGTCCGCCCCCGACACCTCGCGCCGGGACAACGCCGTCACCGTCCAGGTGTGCGCCCCGATGGTCACCGCCGCCGGCACCGCGGCCAGCATCCCGGCCCGGCGCCCGAGACCGGCCCGGCGCCCGAGACTCGCACCGAGCAGCACGTCGAGCCCGCGGCAGGTCGCCATCACCGCGGGGCCCGCGGGGCCACCCTTCGCCACCAGGTCGTAGACCCACACCGCCCCCGCGAGCGGCACCGCGACCGCGAGCGACCGCCGGCCACCAACCAGGCCAGCGAGCGCCACCCCGACGGTGGTGAGACCGGCCGCGACCCCGAGCGCCACCGCCGGAGCCACCCGCCCGCTCGGGATCGGTCGCTCCGGCCGCTCGGTGGCGTCCAGCCGGCGATCGGCCCAGTCGTTGGCCGCCATGCCGGCCCAGTACAGCAGCACGGAGGCACCGGCCAGACCGACGGCGCGGGGACCACCCGCTCCCACCGCGGCCGCGCCCGCGGCCACGTCGCCGGGCACCGACAGCGCCGCCGGCGCCCGGACGAGGTCCGCGAGGTCGCCCCATGCCGGCGTCACCTGGACGCTGCCCCGACCCGGCGGACCAGCCCGCACAGCGCCGCCCACTGCTCGGCCAGCGAATGGTCCGTGGCGCCGAGCGGGTCCTTGAAGAAGAAGGCCAGGTCGGCGAGGGGCCCGCTCAGTCCGGCCCGGTGCGCCGC
This sequence comes from Plantactinospora sp. GCM10030261, assembly GCF_042666615.1. Taxonomy (NCBI): domain Bacteria; kingdom Bacillati; phylum Actinomycetota; class Actinomycetes; order Micromonosporales; family Micromonosporaceae; genus Plantactinospora; species Plantactinospora sp. GCM10030261. The sequence continues at coordinate 37,562 of NZ_JBHTDD010000004.1, read as the reverse complement.
GGCGGTGATCCGGGCCAGGTCCAGCACCAGCGGGGCGGCCAGTGCCGAGTCGCAGCCGTGCCAGGAGAACTCCAGCCGCATCGACGTGCCGAGGAAACCGGTGAACGTGATCAGATCCCAGGCGGTCTTGAAGTCGCCGATGTCGTCGACGTACTCGATCCGGGTGGTGCCCTGCGGCTGGTAGCCGAGGATCTCCGCCAGCAGCCGTTGCTTACTGGCCGTCTTGGCGGCGTTGGCCGCCGGATCCGCCAGGTTGGCTCCGTCCCCGCCGCCCAGCAGGTTCGTCCCCGACCAGGTCCGGACGGTCAGGTTCCGCATCGCGAACATCGGGGCGAGCACCGACTTCACAAGCGTCTCCCCAGTCTTGCCGTCGTTGCCGGCGTACGGCAACCCGCTGCTCGTCGCCAACTCGTGCAACGCCGGGAGCCGGGCACCGGTGGACGGGGTGAAGTCGACGAAGGGACAGCCAGCGGTGAAAGCCGCGTACGCGGCCAGCGAACTCGGTGGCAGCGGGGCTCCCGGCCGAGCGAGGGCGGCGCGCAGGGCCGCGAGGTCCGCGTGCGCCGACCGCGGCACGGGCACCGCCTCGGTGGACGCCACGTTGATGACCACCACGCGGTCGAGGTGGTGCCGGTCCCGGAAGGCGATGATGTCGGCCGCGATGCCGTCGGCGATCTCGGACTGACACCGACCCGCCGGCACCGGACGGAGGGCCTCCGCCACCGTGGGCAGGTCGCCGGCGACCGCGGTGACCAACCGGCCCGGCAGCACCCCGGCCGCCGCGAGTTCGTCCGCCCGCTTGGACAGCGGAGTGTCCACGATGTCGTGACCGCCGAACACCAGGTCACCCAGGCCGGGCAGGGTCAGGCCGCGCAGGGCGGGCAGTTCACAGACGCAGCCGGTCGGCTCCGCCAGGCCGGCGCGCAGCGCCAACGCCCCGACGACGCTCGTCACGGCCACCGATCCGCGTGCTCCGATCAGCCACACTCCGGTCGCCATGTCCGCTCCTCGTGGTCCGGGAACTGGGTTCCAACCTTCCAAAGTGCACCCGGATCGTCAATCGATGTCACACGATCCATAGGCGACGAAGGTGGCCCCGCCCGCCCGGCCGAGTGGACCGGGACGGTCGGCGGTGCCGGAGTCGGCGGCCACCGGACCGCCTTCCTTCCCGGCCCGGATCGGGCGGACGGGACCCGGTAGGCAAGGCCAGTCGGCGTCGCGGCCTTGCCTCCCCCGCGTCTTCGACGTCGTGAGCGGGCGCACCTCCTTGACGAACCTGCTTCCGTCCGGTGCGGCCGGGCTCGGATTCCCGGACCGGCCGCACCCGACGGCCCGCGTACGCGCCACCACGGCGGTACGCCTCGACCGGTGGGACCGCATTCCGGCCGCGGGGCGCAACCGCGACCGGCCCTCGCCGGTCCCGCCGGCGAGCGATGAACCGGCGGACCGGCCAACAGGTGACCGGTCCTCCGGTGTGCGGGGCTGTCCACCCCGCCGTCGGTGGTCAGGCCGCGACCGGGGCCAGGGCCGGCTCCACCTCCGTCCAGGACGAGCCGCGCTCGGCCGAGCGCAGCACCGCGTCCAGCACCACCTGCACCTGCAACGCGTCGGCGAACGACGGCGCCGGGTCGGCCCCGGTGGCGATCGCCGTCAGGAAGTCCCGGGCCTGGTGGGTGAACGAATGCTCGTACCCGATGATGTGGCCCGGCGGCCACCAGGCGGACAGGTACGGATGCTCCGGTTCCGTCACCAGGATGCGGCGGAACCCCTGCTCCGGGCTCGGCTGCGTGGCGTCGTAGAACTCCAGTTCGTTGAGGCGTTCCAGGTCGAACGCCACGGCGCCGAGCGAGCCGTTGATCTCCACCCGCAGCGCGTTCTTGCGGCCGGTGGCGAACCGGCTGGCCTCGTACGTCGCCAGCGCCCCGCCGTCCAACCGGGCGACGAACACCGCCGCGTCGTCCACGGTCACCTCGCCGGTGGTCGGCATCTCCGCCGGGGCACCGTGCCCGTCCGCCGTGGCGCTCAGGCCACTCGACTCGGCGGGCAGCGGCCGCTGCCGGACGAACGTCTCGGTGACCGCACTGACCCCGGTGATCCGCTGGTCGCTGACGTACTGGGTGAGGTCGATGATGTGCGCGCCGATGTCACCCAGCGCGCCCGACCCGGCCACCTCCCGGCGTAGCCGCCAGACCAGCGGGAACTGCGGGTCGACGATCCAGTCCTGCAGGTACGAGGCCCGGATGTGCCGGATGGTGCCGATCCGACCGTCCGCCACGAGTTGGCGCATGAGCGCCACGGCCGGCACCCGGCGGTAGTTGTAGCCGCACATCGAGCGGATCCCGTCGCCGCGCGCCCGGGCCGCGGCGGTGGTCATCTCACGTGCCTCGTCGACCGTGTTGGCCAGTGGCTTCTCGCACAACACGTGCTTGCCGGCGGCCAGGGCGGCGAGAGCGATCTCCGCGTGGCTGTCTCCGGGCGTACAGATGTCGACCACGTCGATGTCGTCCCGGTTGACGAGGTCCCGCCAGTCGGTGGTGTGGCCCTCCCAGCCGAGCCGGTCGGCGGCCGCCGCGACCCGCGAGGAGTCCCGGCCGCAGATCACCGCCATCCGGGCCCGTGCCGGCAGGTCGTACACCCGGTTCACGGTGCGCCACGCCTGCGAGTGGGCGGCGCCCATGAACGCGTAGCCGACCATGCCGACCCGTAGCTGCATGTCTGGACTGGACAAGGTGGGTCTCCCCCCGTACGTCAGAATCCGAGCTTCACGTAGTCGCCCGCGTTGTCCTTGGTGATGGTCTCCGAGGCCAGCACGATCTCCTTGGGCACCTGGAGTTCCACCAGGTCGGCCATCCCGCGCCCCTGACCGATCAGCCGGGCCAGCGAGATCGCCGAGGAGGCCATCGATGGGCTGTAGGTCACCGTCGCCTTGAGAACCGTGCTGTCCGACTGGATGTCCTCGATGGCCTTCTTGGAACCGGCACCACCAACCATGAAAAACTCCTTGCGGCTGGCCTGGTTGATGGCCGCGAGCACGCCGACGCCTTGGTCGTCGTCGTGATTCCACAACGCGTCCATCTTGGGCAGTGCCTGGAGCAGCTGCGCTGCCTCCTGCTGACCGGAGTCCACGGTGAACCGCGCCGCCCGCCGGTTCGCCACCTTGAAGCCGGCGGCCCCGAGGGTGTCCCGGAAACCCTTCGATCGTTCCTGGGTCAGCTCCAGCTCGTCGATGCCGGCGATCTCACCGATGATCGGGTTGCTGATGCCCTTGGCCTTGAACTGCTCGATCATGTAGGTCGCCGCGGCGACCCCCATTCCGAAGTTGTCGCCCTTGATCTGCAGCCGGTAGGCACGGGCGTCCGGGAAGGCCCGGTCCAGGTTGACCACGGGGATGCCGGCCTGCATCGCCTCCAGGCCGAAGGCGTTGAGTTCCTTGCCGTCGAACGGCAGCAGGACGATCACGTCCGGCTTCTGCGAGATCAGGGTGGACAGCGCGGACCGCTGGGCCGCCGCGTCCGCGCCGGCGGCGACCGGCTTGAGCTCCACGTCGGAGTACGCCCCGGCCTGCGCCTTGGCGTTGTTGGTGATGGCGCCGATCCAGCCGTGGTCGTCCGCCGGCGCCGAGAAGCCGATGACGACCTTCTTGCCGGGCGACGCGTTGCCGCTGGCCCCGGCACCGGCGCCCACGGTCTGCGCGGCGCTCGGCCCCTCGGAATTGCTGGTGCAGGCGGTGAGCAGGGCGCCGGCGCCGAGCGCGGCGCCGCCGAACAGCAGGCGGCGACGTGATGGATCGCGGACCGGCCGGGACGATTCGTGCTGGGTCATGACGACCTCCTGGGCTCTGCTGATGGGCGATATCTGGGTGTGACCGACCCGGCGGCGGCCCGACGGGCCGTCACCAGGTGCGCAGTCGCGATGCGTCAGGTCGTGGTGAGGGCCTTGTTCCGGGCGAGGAATTGGGTCAGGGACCGGAAGCGGAACTGCTGGATCAGGACGGCGGCGATGATGATGCCGCCCTTGACCATGTTCTGACTTTCGGTCGACAGTCCGTTGATGGCGAACAGGTTCGTGATCGTCGCGAAGATGATCACACCGAGCAGGGAACCGATGATGGTGCCCCGCCCGCCGCTGAGCAGCGTCCCGCCGATGATGGCGGCGGCGATCGCGTCCAGCTCGTACAGGTTGGCCATGCCGGCCTGGGCGGAGTTCGCCGTGGCGGTCAGCATGATGGCCGCGATGCCGCAGCACAGCCCGGACAGGGCGTACAGCAACAGAGTGTGCAGCCGGACGTTGATGCCGGCCAGCCGGGCCGCCTCCGGGTTGCCGCCGACGGCGACCGTGCGCCGACCGAAGGTGGTGCGGTTGAGCAGCACCCAACCGGCCGCCACCACCAGCGCCAGGATGTACACCAGCAGCGGGATGCCGAGAATCTTGTCGCTCGCGATGGCATTGATCGAGGTGTTGCTGGAAACCTGGGTCTGCTTGTTGGAGATCTCCGCGGCCAGCCCCCGCGCCGCGACCAGCATGGCCAGGGTGGCGATGAACGGCACCAACCGGCCGTACGCGATAAGCGTGCCGTTGACCAGGCCGACGCAGACCCCCACGACGAGAGCGCAGAAGATCATGCCGCCCGCGCCGTAGCTCTGCGTCGCCAGGGTGGTGCACCAGACCCCGGCCAGGGCCACGATCGCGCCGACCGACAGATCGATCCCACCACCAATAATCACGAACGTCATGCCGACGGTGACCACTCCGATCACCGACGCCAGCTTGAGGATCGACAGGATGTTGTCCCACACCCAGGCGGAGTTGCCGTAGAGGTCCGGACGGGTCGCGGCACCGATGACGATCAGCACGACGAGCACGCCGAGCAGCCCCAGGTTGCGCCACATCGATTCGCTCGCGTCACCGCGCAGCCAACCGAGCCGGGCCGGGTCGGCCCGACCGGTCACCACCGCGCCGGTGGCCGCCCCGCCGGCTGCCGGCGTGCCGGCCCCGGCCGAACCGGTCGTCGCGTCCGGTGCGGCCGGCGGCGACTGCGCGGGCAGTCCCTCCCGTTCCGGTACGGCCGTCGGCGCGCCCTCGCTCATGCCCACTCCCCCAACGTCGCGGCTGTCGTATGCGTCGCCGTCGCGGCCGTCCACCTCACGCCGGCGCCCCTTCCATCAGCGACCCCGCCATCACGAGGTCGAGAACGGTGTCTTCGTCGAGGTCCCCGGCGGGTGCCTCGTGGATCAGTCGGCCTTCCCGCATGACGAGCACCCGGTCGGCCAGTCCGAGCACCTCGGGCACTTCACTGGAGACCAGCAGGACCCCGACTCCGCTGTCGGCGAGCGCCCGGATCACCTGGTAAAGCTCCGCGCGGGCACCGACGTCGACGCCCCGGGTCGGTTCGTCCAGCAGCAGCAGCCGGACATCGCCCAGCAGCCACCGGCCGACCACCACCTTCTGCTGGTTGCCGCCGGACAGTGTGCGTACCGGTCGGCTGACGTCCCTGGGCCTCAGGTCCAGCGAGGCGGCGATCCGGTCGGCCTCGGCGCGTTCCCTACCCGCGTCGGTGAATCCGGCGCGGGCGTACCGGCCGAACGTCGCCAACGTGACGTTGCGGTAGATCGGCTCGCCGAGCAGCAGCGCTTGACTCTTGCGCTCCTCGGGCGCCATTCCCATGCCGGCCCGTACGGCGGCGGAGACACTTCCCGGACGAACGGCCCGACCGGCCACCCGGACCGAACCACTCGCCGCCCGGCGCGCGCCGAAGATCGTCTCCAGCAGCTCGGATCGGCCGGACCCGACAAGGCCCGCGATCCCGACGATCTCACCGGCGCGGACCCGCAGCGAGACGTCGGAGAACTCGCCGGGCCGGCTCAGGCCGTCGACCCGCAGCAGTTCGGCACCGAACGGCTCGTCCGCCGGCCGGTTCGGGAAGACGTACTCGATGTTGCGCCCGGTCATCCGGCTCACCAGGTCGCGGGTCGGGGTGTCCCGGGCCGGAAGGTCGGCCGCGGTCGTCCGGCCGTCCTTGAGGACGGTGACCCGGTCGCCGATCTCGCGGATCTCCTCGAGCCGATGGGAGATGTAGATGACCGCGATTCCCTGGGCGGTCAGTTCCCGGATGATGCGGAACAGGTTGCCCACCTCGTCATGGGCGAGTACGGCACTCGGCTCGTCCATGATGATGAGGCGCGCGTCGTGGGACAACGCCCGCGCCATGCTGACCACCTGCTTGCCGGCGGCCGGTAGGGACCGCACCATGCGGTTGGGCGGGATCTCCGGGTGACCGAGACGGGCGAGGATGTCGCGGGTCTTCCGCGCCATGAAGACGCGGCGGACGAAGCCCAGCCTGCGCGGTTCGTGGCCGAGGAAGGCGTTCTCCGCCACCGACAGATCCTCGACGAGGTCGAGTTCCTGGTAGATGGTGGCGATCCCGGACCGCATCGCCGCCTGCGGACCGACGAAGGTCGCCGGGGCACCGCGCCACTCGATGTGCCCGGAGTCCGGCCGGTGCGCGCCTGAGAGCACCTTGATGAGAGTCGACTTGCCGGCGCCGTTCTGACCGAGCAGGCAGTGCACCTCGCCCGCTCGCACCTCCAGCCGTACGCCGTCCAGCGCCCGGACCCCGGGGAACGTCTTCACCACGTCGGTGAGCCGCAACACCACCTCACCGGGAACCGTGTCCGGCTCACTCCTCGCGCTCACAGCGACCCTTCCGTTCGCGACTGCGGGGCTCGCAAACCCGGCTCACTCCTCGCGCTCTCACTGAGCCACCTTCCGTTCGCGACTGCGGGGCTCGCAAACCCGGCTCACTCCTCGCGCTCTCACTGAGCCTCCCCGAATGCCGTGTCGCTGGACAGCACCGCCGCACCCGCCACCCCGGCGCGCGGGCCCAGTTCGGACAGCACGACCGGCAGGTTCCCGGTGGCCAGCGGCAAGGAGCGCCGGTAGACCACACTGCGGATCTCGGCGAGCAGGATGTGGCCCAGTTGGGCGAGCCCACCGCCGATGACGATCATCGACGGGTTGGCGAAGCTGACCAGGCCGGCCAGCACGCCGCCGACCCGCCGACCGCCGTCGCGAATCAGCCGGATGCAGGTCGGATCCCCCTCGACGGCGGCCTCGGCCACGTCCCGGGCGGAGACCGCGCCGGTGGTGGCGAGTCGCTCGGCCAGCGCCGGCGACGTCCCGGCGCGGGCCGCCGCGGTGGCGTCCTTGGCCAACGCAGCACCGCTGAACAACGCCTCCAGGCACCCCACGTTGCCGCACGAGCACATCGGACCGTGCGCGTCGACCTGGATGTGGCCGATGTCGCCCGCGCATCCGTCGGTGCCCCGGTAGACCTCGCCGCCGAGATAGATGCCGCAGCCGATGCCGGTGCCGATCTTGACGAAGAGGAAGTCGTCGACCGAGTGCGCGACTCCACCGTGTCGCTCCCCGATCGCCATGATGTTTACGTCGTTGTCCACCACGGCAGGGCAGCCGTGCTCCCGGGTCAGCAGCTCACGGACCGGGTAGCGGTCCCAGCCCGGCATGATCGGCGGGGAGACCGGCACCCCGTCGCGGAAGCTGACCGGACCGGGCACGCCGACACCGATCGCGTCCAGCCGGCGGTAGACACCGTCCACCTTGGCCTTGGCCAGTAGGTCGTTGACCCGGGCCAGGATGACCTTGGGACCGTTCCGGATGTCGGCCGGCTCGGTATAGGCGGCCAGCGGTTCCAGTCGACCGTTTACCACCTCGACGTCCACCGAACTCGCGCCCAGGTCGATGGCGGCGAAGCGGAGTTCCGGGTTCAACTCGACCAGAGTGGAGCGCCGGCCCCCGCGCGAGGCGGCGAGGCCGGCCTCGGCCACGTAACCGGCCGCCACCAGGCGTTCCAGCTCGGCGAGCAGTCGCGGCCGGGGGATCGACAGCCGATCGGCCAGCTCCGCGCGGGAGACCGCCCCCTCGTCGCGCAGCAGCCGCAGCAGCCGCAGGTGCAGGGGCTCGGCGGTACGCACGCCGGCTCACCTCCGAGTCCGTCAGACCATCGACATGAACATCGATGTGGTGACCGACACAGTAGGAGGGTTCCGTACCGCTGTAAAGACCTTTAGCCAGACCGTAGCTAACTTTTGTCCAACCGAACGAAAGCCGGTCCCGAGGTCGGGGACGGTCTACTTCTCGTCATGCTTACGTAGCGTTCGGTCGTCGCGCAGCTCGACGAACGGCTCCTTGTCCGGCGGCCGCAGGCCAGCCGCGATCGCCCGGCTCCGCTCCAGTTCCGCGTCGAGTTCGGCGCCGAGCAGGATGGCCAGGTTGGTCAGCCACAGCCAGACCAGAAAGATGATCACACCGGCCAGGGCGCCGTACGTCTTGTTGTACGAGCCGAAGTTCGACACGTACAGGGCGAACCCGCCGGAGACGGCCACCCAGAGCACGACCGCGAAGACGCCACCGGGAGTGATCCACCGGAATCCCCCGTGCCGGGCGTTCGGCGCGGCCCAGTACAGCACCGCGAAGGTGAGGCTGACCAGGGCCAGCAGCACCGGCCACTTGGCGATGTCCCATACGGTCACCGCCGTCTGGCCGAGGCCCAGCGCCTCGCCGGCCCGCTCGGCGAACTTGCCGGTGAAAACCACGATCAGGAGGCTGGCCAACACCATCACCCCGACGAGCGCGGTCACCGCCACACGCAGCGGCATCGTCTTCCAGATCGGCCGGCCCTCCGGCACGTCGTAGATCGAGTTCGAGGCACGGATGAACGCGCCGATGTAACCGGACGCGGACCAGAACGCGCCGAGCAGACCGAAGATCGCCACCAGGCCGGCGGTGGGGCTCTCCGAGACCTGCGTGATCGCGTTCTCGATGATGGTCCTGGTCTCCTGCTGCGGCACCAGGTCGGTGATGGTGTCCTTCACGTCCCGCACCGTCTGGTCGCCGAGCAGGCCGAGCACCGAGACCATCACGAGCAGCGCGGGAAACAGCGACAGCACGCCGTAGTAGGTGAGCGCGGCCGCCCAGTCGGTCAGGTTGTCGTCCTGGAACTCCTTGCCGGTCCGTTTGAGCGCCGACCAGACCGAGGTGCCCGGCAGGTCGGCCGGACTGTCCGGGCCGTCCTCGGGCCCGGCCGGACCGTGCTCATCGTCGGCGGAGCCGGCCGGCCGGTCGTCGTCCCGGTGGCGGTCCCGGCCGCCGAAGAGCCGGCCGAGGCGGCCCCCCTCATCCCGCCCGCCCTCGGTAGCGTCGGCCCGGCGCTCGACGGGCTCGGTGGCGCTCCCGCGCCGCTCGGCGTTGTCCGCGGCCATCGCCCCTCCTCGAATCGGATGCGTCCGGCCACGCCGGCGAGGTTGCCGCCGGCGGTACGGCGAAACGCCGCGTTGGTCGGACCCGTCCGGGTCAATGCCCCACGGGTGCCGGCGGTAATCCCGCCAGCCCGGATCAGGACGTCCGCCGGTACCGCAGCAGCACCACGCCGGTGTCGAACGGCCGGGTCTCGGTGATTGTGAACCGCCACGGCTCGAAGCTCCGGGTGAACAGTGGGATCCCGGCGCCGACCACCACCGGGTTCAGCTTCACGCACAACTCGTCGATCTCCGGCAGCAACTCGGCGGCCAGCGTCCCGCCGCCGCACAACCAGATGTCCTGCCCCTCCTGTCGCTTCAGTTCGCGGACGAATGGCAGCGGATCGTCGGCCAGCACGGTCACCTCGGGGTCTGGCGCCGCCGGCAGCGTCCGACTGAACACGTACTGCCGCAGGTGGGCGTACGGGCTGGTGAAACCCTCCCGCAGGCCCGGCTCGTAGGTGCCCCGACCCATGATCGCCGTGTCGAAACGGGCGTTCGGCACGTCGAGTCCCACTGCCGCCCGGTAGGGCGTGGGCAACGTTTCCGGGTAGGTGCTGGTGACGTACGCCTTGAGACCGCCCTCGAACGGGAAGAAGTCGAACTCCCCCTCCGGCCCCGCGATGAAGCCGTCGAGGCTGCTGGCGACGTAGTAAACGAGGTCTCGCATCGTATCTCCAATCACAACTGCTGTCGTGGTTGAATGTACAACAGGCGTCGTGGTTACTGCTACCCTGAGGTCATGGCGAAGAACGAAGCGCGGCGGGCGCTGCTCGCGGACGCGGGTCTGCGGGTGCTCGCGACGGCCGGCGCCCGAGGTCTCACCCACCGCGCGGTGGACACGGAGGCCGGGGTGCCCATCGGGACCGCCTCCAACTACTTCCCGACCCGGGAGTCCCTGCTCGGCGGCCTCGGCAGCCGGATCTTCGAGCGGTTCGCTCCGGACGACGCGGTGCTTGCCCGGTTGGCCGGACGCCCGCCGTCCCTGGACCTGTTCGTCGACTACCTGCGCCACGTTCTGGACCGCACCACCAGGCAGCCGGACCTGACCCGGGCCCTGATCGAGCTGCGGTTGGAGGCGGCTCGCAACCCGACGCTGGCCGAGACGCTCGGCGACCAGCTCCGCCGCGGGTACGCGGACGACATCGCCTTCCACCGGGGCAGCGGCCTTCCCGGCGGGCCGTTCGAACTGGCGCTGCTGCACTACGCCATGGACGGGTTGTTGCTCGACCTGCTCACCACCTCGATCGGCGCGGACACCGACCCGGACGAGGTGGTGTCCGCCCTGGTGCACCGGCTGGTCGGCGGCCGTCAGCCGGCGGACGAAGCCGGCTGACCGCGCCGCGGACCGTCAGCCGAAGAACCGGCGCAGTTCCTCGCCCACCACCGCCGGCCGCCCGCGTTCGTCGGAGTTCCCGGTCGCCCCGTGGTCGAGGCCCGGCAGCTCGATCCGCCGGGCCAGCGGCAACACCCGCGCCAGGTCGTCCAACGCACGTTTCAGGTATGGCCGGGTACGCCCGCCACCCAGCAGCAGCACCTCGATGCCGAGCGGCCGGAACCGCTCGACCGTGCCGGCCAGTTCGGTGACGACCCCGAGATCGTGACGCAACGTCGGCCCCAGCCGCCGCATCGGGATCATCCCGTCGACCGGCCGACGGTCCTGCTGCGCCATCGCGAGCGCGGTGAGCCGCTCCAGCAGCCGACGCGGGAGCCGCCGGAACAGCGCCGGACCCATCTCGGCGGCCAGCATGGCGGTGACCATCGCGGCCGGTAGCCGGCCCGACGTAAACTCCCGGTCGAACCGCTCAAGCACGGCCGCCGGGGAGTCACGCGCCGGATACAGCGGCGGTTCGAAGACGGCCAACCGCCGGATGGCGGGCACCTCCAGCGCCGCACACAGTGCGACAAGCGCTCCCGAGCTGACACCGAAGACGCGTTCCGCGCCGGTCTCCGCGATAAGCGCGGCGAGGTCGTCGACCTCGGTACGGAGGACGTCGCCCGCCGGAGGGTGGGGGCCGCTCAGGCCCCGTCCTCGGCGATCCGGCAGGTAAACGGTGAAGGCGTCGGCGAGCACCGACGCCAGGTCCCGGTGGCTGTGCGACGACTGCATCGCGCCGTGCAGCAGCACCAGCCCCGGTCCGGCGCCCTGCCTGCGGTATCCGATGGTGGTGCCGTCCCGGGACGGCACCGAGCCGGTGCGTATCTCTGTCAACATGCCTGCTCCCATGGGTGCTCGACCGGCCGGCGGTGGCCGGCCGGATGTCGGACCGGTCCGGGAGCGGACGCCCAGCTAACCTTTCAGGTGCCACCTGGTGGCCGGGGATCCGCCCACGGGTCTCGGTCCCGGGTTTCGCGGGCCTCGCGGGGTGTTGGCGCACCTCGCGAGGCCCGCGCCGGTCAGTCGTCCCCTCCCTTCCGGTCCACGGCCGACGCGCCGTCGTCGGTGTCGCGGCGTCGATGCCGGCGGGCCCACTCCGGCGCCCAACCCGTCTCCGGGTCGGTGATCCGGGCCCGGAAGTCGCGGCAGAACGTCTCCTCGGCGTCGAGCAACGCGAGCCGGTAGTCCTCCTCGACCAGGAACAGCGGTGGCACTCCGCGGGCGCGCGAATCGTCGATCAGTGTGCTGATCTCGGCGCGCCGCTCGGCCAACCGGCGCAGCCGCCGGTCCAGCAGCTCCACCACCTCGTCGGGCGGCAATGCGCCGATCAACGACAGGGCTCCGACGAACTGCGGATATTCGTGTCGCGGCTGCTCGACGAGGTCGCGCAGCCAGTCGCGAAGCTCGACCCGGCCGGACGCGGTGAGGGCGTAGACGGTGCGCTCCGGCCGGGCGCCGTCGCGAACGGACTCCCGCTCGGCGACGAATCCGGCCCGCGAGAGCTGCTGCACCACCATGTAGAGCGAGCCGTGGGTGAACTTGATGCTCCGGTCGTCACCGTTGTCGCGCAACGTGCGGCTCAACTCGTACGGATGCATGGGGCGCTGGCTCAGGTAGCAGAGCACGGCGAGGGCCAACGGATTGCCCACCGCCCGCCGCTCGGCCATCGCGCCCCCTGGATAGTTGATGCCAACTATCCGGGCCCAAATAGTCGATGTCAACTATAGGGTTCTAGGCCTGTCCGTTGCTCCCCGGTGATCAAGAGATTCGCGTCAACCGTGCCGGCGATCCGTGACGCGGACCTCTTGATCAACTCGACGATGGGGCGGTGGGGAGCTCGGCGCGAGCGGCGACGATCAGGGCGTCGGTGGTCGCGATTACCGACGGGTCGTCGGGCGGGGTGCCGGGGTCGTAGCGGACCGTCCAGGTCAGCCCGTCCACCCCGCTCACCCGGCGGGCGACCACCCGCACGCCACCGCCGTCGAGACGGTGGTGCGCGGTGTACGCCACCGACTTCGTCACGCGGGCCCGCACCTGCTCCGGCAACTCACCCGGCTCCAGCAGCAGAAACGTCCGGGCGGGCAGGTCGGCCACCACCTGGTAGCCGTCCCGCTCGGCGATCCGCTCGGCCGGGGTCACCGTCAGCTCGCGGCCGGACCAGACCGCCTTGTGCACCTCGTGCCAGCCGCACCGTCGCGACCCGGCCACCGGGCCGGCGGTCGCCTCCGGCCCCCCGGGCGCCGACACCGTCGAGAGCTTCACCGGCTCCGATACCGTCGAGGGACCAACCGGCTCCGTCGAGGGACCAACCGGCTCCGGCAGCCAGAGGCCGCGGTTGGTGGCCACCACGGTGCCCGCCTGCCGGTCCACCACCGCCCAGGCCAGCACCCGTTCCTCCGGGTCCAGCGGCGGCCGCCGGTCCGCCGGCAGCTTCGGCGTACGCCGGAACAGACGCACTCCTACCACCCTCCCGCGGCCTGCTCGCGCAGCGCCCGCGCGTGTTGTTCGAGGGAGAGCAGCTCGCCGAAGTGGGCGAAGTACTCGTCCTTGTTGGCCACCGGGTTGATCCGCTGAATCTTGGACTTCAGCTCCCGCACCCGGGTGGTCACCGAGCCCAGCTCCAGCCGGGCCAGCGTCACCGAGACGTACCGGGGGTCGGGCTCACCGTCGATCCGCAGCGGCTCCACCGCCAACTCACCGACGAGGGCCTGCGCCGCCAGGTCAGCGCATGCGTCGCGGACCGACTCGATCCACACCGCACCGCCGGTCGCCGCCGTCGCGCCACCCGCCACGCCGACCGCCGCCCGCACCGCCTGGTGTACGGGGTGCAGGTACACCACCGCGTCCAGCGCGTCGAACATCGGGCCGGCCAGCACCGGCACCTGGAGAGCCAGCTTCAACGCCTCCCGCTCGACAAGCGACTGCGGGCTGTCGACGGACGGCTCGGGACGGCGGACCGCCACCGGGTCGGGCGACCGGCGCGCCGAACCCCGGGAGGCACGCCCCGGATCCGCCCCGGACGACGCCACCGCCCGCTGCACCGGCTCGATCTCCATGCCCAGATCGCCAGCCAGCTTCCGGACGTACTCGGACAGCTTCTCCCGGTCCTTGATCCGGGCGACCAGTGGCGCCGCCCGGCGCATCGCCTCCACCCGACCGTCGACCGTCTCCAGGTCGTACCGGCTGATCACCTGGCGGATCGCGAAGTCGACAAGCGGCTCCCGACGGGCGACCAGGTCGCGGACCGCCGTGTCCCCCTTGGCCAGCCGCAACTCGCAGGGGTCCATGTTGTCCGGGCTGACCGCGATGAAGGTCCGCCCGACAAAGCGCTGGTCCTCCTCGAAGGCGCGCAACGCCGCCTTCTGCCCCGCCGCGTCCCCGTCGAAGGTGAAGATGATTTCGCCGTCCCGGCCGTCGGTGTCCATCAGCAGCCGACGCAGTACGCCGATGTGGTCGGCGCCGAACGCCGTGCCACAGGTCGCCACCGCCACCGGAACGTCGGCCAGGTGACACGCCATCACATCGGTGTACCCCTCGACGATCACCGCCCGGCCCTGCTTGGCGATCTCCCGTTTGGCCTGGTCGACGCCGTACAACACATGTGACTTCTTGTAGATCGGCGTCTCCGGCGTGTTCAGGTACTTCGGTCCGTCGTCGTCGTCGAAAAGCTTGCGCGCCCCGAACCCGATGGTGTCGCCGCTCAGCTCCCGGATCGGCCAGAGCAGCCGGCGCCGGAACCGGTCGATGAGCGAACCGGACCGCGCCTCCCGGGACAGCCCGGCGGTGATCAGCTCCGGCCCGGTGAACCCGCGCCCGCGCAGGTGCCGGGTGAGCGGATCCCACCCGTCCGGTGCGAACCCGCAGCCGTACCGCAGCGCCGCCGCCCGGTCGAACCCACGCTGGGCGAGGAACTCGCGAGCCGGTCGGGCGCCGGCCGTGCCGAGCTGATCGGCGTAGAACTCGACGGCCGCCGCGTGCGCGGCGACCAGCCGCTGCCGCTGCCCCTGCTGGGCGCGGACCGGGGCCGGACCGGCCTCCACGTACCGCAACTGGATGCCGGCGCGGGCGGCGAGCCGCTCCACCGACTCGACGAACGTCAGGTGCTCGGCGTCCATCAGGAACTTGATGGCGTCCCCGCCGAGGCCGCAGCCAAAGCAGTACCAGACGTTGCGGGCCGGGGAGACGTTGAAAGACGGCGACTTCTCGTCGTGGAACGGGCACAGCCCCTTGAGGTTGCCGCCACCGGCCGGCCGGAGCGTGACCGTCTCGGAGATGACGTCGGCGATGGAGGTGCGCTCCCGGACCAGTGCGATGTCCTCGTCCCGGATCCGTCCCGCCATTGCCCACCCCCTCGACCCCCATCCTGCCCTGTGTCGGCGATCTCGCCCACCCGGGGTCGGGGTGTCGCCAGCGAACCGTCCACCCCCGGGCGGCAGGCCGACGGACCGTCCTTCCGGGGCGCGCCGGCGACCCGTCCACCCGCCGTCAGGCCAGCCCGGTGCAGATCGAGCGGATATCGGTGGTCAGGTGGGGATCGCCGCAGTCGGTGCCGGACGAGACCCGTCCCGCGACCCGCCAGATTCCCTTGTCCAGGCGGAGAAACACCTGGTTGCCTCCGGGGATCTCGGACTCCGGGTCGGTGACCGCGAGCAACCGGGCGACGCCGCCGCGGCAGCCGAGTACCTCGACCCGCGCCAGGCTCGTCGTGGTCAGTGCCGCTTCGGTGGCCTCGAGCAGCACGGGTGGGCGGCACGACGGATCGGAGTCCGCCGTCGGCGGGAGAGCGGCGAGCTTGGTCGGCTGGGTGGCGGACGGTACCGGCGGGACGGCTCCACCGGGGGCCGCGGGTTGCCCCGGCACCGCCGCGGACCCGGCTGGCACGCCGGACCCGTCCGGCATCACCGGCGCGCCGGTCCCGTCCGGTGCCGGTGCGGCCGACGACCCGCCGTCGATCGTGGCGGTCGGCGCCGGCGCGGTCCCGAGCGTCTCCCCGGCCGATGTGTCGTGCCCGCACGCCGCCGCCGCGACGGTCAGGCCAACCGCAAGGGCCAGCAGGCCGCCTCGTCGGATGATCATCATGTTCTCCCGTCCGTGATGCGCCGGCCGGAGCGGACCGGGCTGTGGCTGACGCTAGGAGGGAGACCCCCGGAAGATCTGAACAAAACCTGAAAGCGCCGGTGGGAGGGGTTCAGCGGGGGTTGACGACGACGTTCGTGGCGGACGGCACCGGGTCGGCGGGCACGCATCCGCATCCCCAGCGACGGTGCCAACCCGGTGCCTCGGCATACTCCCGGGTGCCCAGCCGCCGGAAGGTCGACGCCGCCGCCTCCCACGCCGCGTGCGCCGCGGTGACGTCGTTCCGGGCGGCATGCACCGCGCCGAGATCCCGCAGCGTCCGCGCCATGCCCAGGTCGTGGTCCATTACCCGCCATGAGTCGTACGCGACGGTCAGCGTGTCGAACGCCTCGTCCGGCCGCCCTCCCGCGAGGTGCAACTCCCCGATCGTCCGCAGCACCAATGCCTCGCCGAACTTGTCGTGCAACCGGCGGCAGGTGCGCAGGGCACGGTCCAACGGCTCCAGGGGTCGCGCCACATCACCCTGGCGGAACCAGACCTTGGCCAGCGCCTGCATGGTGTAACAGGCGAGGTGCGCCTCGTCGTGGCCCGTCACCACCTCGTGTGCCCGCGCGCACCAGCGTTCCGCCTCCGCCAGCTCGCCCCTCGCCCGGTGCACCATGCCGACCCCGCGATCCCCGATCGCCTCGCCCCGCCAGTTCCCCAATGCCCGGTAACGGTCGATCGCCTCGGTCAGCCGGGCCAGGGCGACCTCGTCCTCGCCGAGTTCGCGGTGGCAGTGTCCGAGTCCGTAAACCGCGTGAGCGGCACCGTTCTCGTCGTTCAGGCGGGACAGCGTGTCCGCGGCGGCGGTGATCAGAGGAACGGCCTCCCGATGCCGGCCCACCTCGCGCAGCACCGTGCCGAGACCGTTGCGCGCCGCCGCGGCGCCGTGCTCGTGCCCCGCCGCGTCGAACAGCTCAACGGCGTCGCGGAAGCTCCGCTCCGCCGCGACGAAGCGGTCCTCCTTGTAGCGCAGCAGGGCGATGCCGCACGCGATGACGGCCTCCCCGACCGCGTTACCGGCCTTACGCGCCGCAGTCAGCGCCGCCGCGTGGGTCCGGTTCCAGCCCAGGAAATCGTTACGCACCGCGAAGGACGCGAAGACAAGCGCGTCGGCCAGCGCGCATGCGGCGATGTCCAGACCCAGGTCCGCGGCGCGCTCGACGGCCGCGATCAGGCACGGGGCCTCCGTCTCCAACCAACCGGCACGCGAGTGGTCCGCGGCGAGCACCGCCGGTTCCAGGTCGATCGGCATCGGCGCCTGCCGATAGAGCGGCGGTACGGCGTACGGCAACCGCTGACCCAGCCGTTCACACAGTTCCGTACCTGCCATCAGCACCCGGGCGACCGCGGCGCGCAGGTCACCGTCGGTGTGTTCCGCCACGGCACGCTCATGGGCGAACAGTCGAACAAGGTCGTGCATCTGGTAACGGAGCACCTGGCTCGTCGGGTCCACCATGGCGGTCACCAGCCGGGCGTCACACAACTGCTCCAGCAACTCCTCGATGGTGTCGAGGCTGTGGCCGGTCAACGCCGCCGCGAGCCAGCCAGAGAAATCAGTCGCCCCCAGGAAGCCCAACAGCCGGAACGCCTTGCGGACCGCGGGTTCGAGTGCCTGGTAGCCGATCCCGACACTGACCCGTACGGCCAGCCCGTCCGCCGCCATTTCGTCCAGTCGGCCGCGCTCGTCCCGCATCCGGTCGGCGAGACGGGCGATCCGCCGGTGCCGCCGGGCGGCGATCCGGGCTCCCACGATGCGCAGGGCGAGCGGCAGGCCGGCGCACATGCCGGCCAGTTCGGTCGCCGCCTCCGGTTCGGCGACGACACGTTCCACCCCGACAATGCGCTCCAACAGGGCCATCGAGTCGGCCCGGGTCAGCAGCGGCACCTCGATGTGCTCGGCACCGGGAACGGTGGTGAGCATCGCCCGGCTGGACACGATCAGGGCACTCCCCGGCCCGCCAGGGACCAACGGCCGGACCTCCTCGGCACTCGCCGCGGAGTCGAGCACGATCAGGATGCGACGACCGCTGAGCATCGAACGGTACTGACCGAGCTTGTCCTCCATCGTCCGCAACTGTTGGACGTTCGGCACGCCCAGTGCGCGCAGCACCCGGTCCAGGGCATCGACGGAGTCGCCGTTGCGACCACCCAGCGTCACGAAGATCTGTCCGTCCGGATAGGAACGCCGCAGCAGGTACGCCAGCCGTACGCTGAGCGCGGTCTTCCCCACCCCGCCGGGGCCGGACAGGATGACGACGGGTCCCGCCGTGCCGTCGGCCGCCCGACCGGCCGGTTGCAACACGCTGAGCGCGCACGAGATCTCGGGTTCGCAACCGATGTGGTCGGGCAGGTCGGCAGGCAGTTGGCAGCCCGGTGCCCCGGCTCGCGGTGGACCCGCCGGCTCCGGCTCGGGCGGCGCGGGCGGCTCCGCCGTCGACGCCCGGACGGCCGCCACCACGGGGCGACGCAGGTTGTCCCGGAGGATGTCCCGGTGCAGCTCCCGCAGCTCGGCACCGGGCTCGACACCCAATTCGTCGGCCAGCAGCGTCCTGGTCCGGGCGTACAGAGCCAGCGCCTCAGCCCGGCGGCCGCTGAACAGGAGGGCCCGCATCAGGTTCAGCACGAGCGGCTCGGTGAGCGGGCTGCGGTCCAGCGCCTGCGCGAGGCGGTCGGCGACGCGCGCGGGGTGACCCTGTCGCATCTCGCTGTCGGCCCAGTCCAGCAGGACCTGGACGAGGTGCTTGCGCAGCCCTTCCCGGACCCGCTCCGCCCAGCCACCCGGCAGGCCGTCGAGCGGTTCACCGCGCCACAGATCGATCGCCTCGCGCAGCATTACGGTCCGGTCGGGGTGATCCTCGGCGAGTTCCTGCGCCTGCCCGGCCAGCCGGCGTAATCGGTGTAGGTCGACCCGATCCGGATCAGCCTCCAGCAGATACCCGCTGTGGCCACGGCTCACGGTGACCGGTCTTGCCGTCGCCTCGCCCGGCGCGGCGAGGATCCGGCGGATCCGGGTGAGGTAGGTGTAGAGAACGCCTCGGGCGTCGGCCGGCGGGGTGTCGTCCCAAACCCGGTCGACAAGCACCTCGATCGGCACGTTGCGACCCACGTCGATGGCGAGCGCGGCGAACACCAGCCGCTGTTTCGGTGGGCCCAGATCCAACACCTGGCCGTCCACCAGGACCTGCATCTCGCCGAGTACACGTAGTTCCACGGCATCGCCCCCGCGTCCGTAGTCCCGTCATGCCGCCCTGTAACCAGGCCGTTTGGAAACGTCAAGGATCCGTTCAGGTTCGCTACCGAGTCCGCCCGCGAAAGTCTTCGCAGGAAACACCCGGACTGCTCGACCACTGCTCCGGATCCGCCTCTTCTTTCCACCTCCGCGCACATCGAGAGAAAGGCAACGAACTCACAACCACATAAGGAATCGCACCGGGACCAGCTTCGAAAGGGCCGGTCTCCAGTTGATCCTGCGCCGCGGACTCTACCCGTCCCATCCGTTCCAGCCAATGCCCATCGCACGCCACCACCGGCGCCGCGGTCATCCCGGGCCCTAACAACGAAAGGAACAATCGTGCAGCGGATCCTCCGCAGTTCCCTCACCCGCAGATCGGTCGCCATGATCGGCATGTTGGTAATTACCGCCGGCGGCCTTGTCGGCCTCTCCCCCGATCCCGTCGAGGCATCAGTGGTCGACGGCCCCATCGGTCGCAGCGAGATCATGTCGCGCGCCCAGAACTGGGTGGACCGGGGCATCACGTACACCCAGACGGGCACCTGGGCCACCGACCCGGGCGGCTCCAAGACGTACCGCCGGGACTGCTCCGGCCTCGTGTCGATGGCCTGGCACCTGAACACCAGCTATGTCACGAGCAACTTCCAGGGCAGCAACTCGCGCTGGAAGACCCTGGGCAGCATCGACGAGTTCCAGGCCGGGGACGCCATGGTGCGCACCGGCCACATGGAGTTGTTCGCGTACTGGGCGGACAAGAACGACCACAGCAAGGGTGCCTACGTCTACTCCTTCAACAGCAACGGCGAGACCGTTCAGAACCCCACCAAGCGGACGAACTTCGGCAACCTCGGCTTCAACAGCGCCTCCGACCTGCGTTCGTACAAGCCGATCCGGCGGACCGGCCTGACCAACGAGGTGAAGGGCGAGCGGACGGCCCCGGCGTTGGCGTACGACGACGGTGACGCCACCCAGACGATCTACCGCTGGCGCTCGAGCGGCAGCGGCTTCACCCACACCACCGACTACAAGGGTGAGGGGTCGTTCCAGCTGTCCCAGGTCGGTGACCGGGTCGCCGCCGGTGACGTCGACGGCGACGGCACCGACGACATCGTCATGGCCTACCAACTCGGCGACGGCACCTTCGGCTTCTACGTCTTCGACGGCGGCCTCACCAGCCGCGGCCGCTGGTACACCTCCGGCCCCTTCAACCTCAACACCGTCGGCGGCCGCCTCGTCGTCGCCGACTTCACCGGCGACGGCAAAGCCGAACCCGCCCTCATCCGCGACAACGGCGACGCCACCATGACCATCTACCGCTGGACCTCCACCGGCAGCAGCTTCACCCGCACCACCGACTACGACGGCGAAGGCGCCTTCCAACTCGCCAACGTCGGCAACCGGGTCGCCGCCGACGACGTCGACGGCGACGGCAAAGCCGACATCGTCATGGCCTACCAGATCTCCGACGGCACCTTCGGCTTCTACGTCTTCAAGAACGGACTCACCAGCCTCGGCCGCTGGTACACCTCCGGCCCCTTCAACCTCGGCCCCGTCGCCGGCCGCCTCGTCGTCGCCGACTTCACCGGCGACCGCAAAGCCGAACCCGCGCTCATCCGCGACAACGGCAACGCCACCCAAACCATCTACCGCTGGACCTCCACCGGCAGCAACTTCACCCGCACCACCGACTACGAAGGCGAAGGCTCCTGGGCCCTGTCCAACGTCGACGACCGCGTCGCCGCCGCCGACGTCGACAACGACGGCAAAGCCGACATCGTCCAGGCCTACCAACTCACCGACGGCACCTTCGGCTTCTACGTCTGGAAGAACGGACTCACCAGCCTCGGCCGCTGGTACACCTCCGGCAGCTACAACCTCGACCGCGTCGGCGGCCGCATGGTCCTCGGCAGCTGGTAGCCGATCCACCGGACAGCGATCCACCCGATGATTCGCCACATACAGCGTGGGGCCGTCGGATATCCGGCGGCCCCACGTCTGCGTGACTGGTCCGCGTCCGGTGCCGTTGCCATCCGGGTTCGTACCATCCTGGTGTTGCTGCTCCGTCCCGAGGTCCGGCGTCGCGGTCAGGCCGTCCGGCCGTCGGCGGACGCGGCGTCGCCCAGGCGCGGAAACGGCTCCAGCGAGAACACCACTTCGACCGGTACGTCGAAGTAGGCGGCGATCCGCAACGCCAGGTGCAGGCTCGGCCGGAACTCGCCGCGTTCCAGGTAGCCGACGGTCTGGTAGTGCACGTTCAACGCGTCGGCGAGTTGCCGCCGGGAGACGCCGCGTTCGGCGCGCAGCATGGCGATCCGGTTGTGGACCGTCTCACTCATCGACGAACGCCTCTCATCCCCACCGCTGCATGGCCTTCTCCCGCCGGGCGGCGACCCGGGAGCCGGCTTCCCGGCGGGCCATCCGGCGCAGCACGACCGGCGCCAACGCCAGGCCGAGCACGGCCCAACCGGTGAGGACCCCGAGGGTCTCCGGGTGTCGCCACGAGCCACCGATCTCCACGGCCGCCATGGCGTCCGGCAGCAGGGCCGAGCGCATGCCCAACCCTAGCCAGTAGAGCGGGAACACCTGCGCGACGCCCTGTAGCCAGCCGGGAAAGGTGTTGATCGGGTAGAAGATCCCGGAGAGCGCGACGAGGCCGAAGATCGGCAGCACCACCAGGCCCATGTTGCGCGGATTCTCGACGAGCGACCCGAAGACCGCACCGAGCGGCAGCATGGCCAGCAGCCCGACCACCGTCACCCAGGTCAGGGTGAGCCAGGCCGCCGGGCCGAGGTCGAGCCCGTCGAGGAAGAACAGGGCCGGGCTCAGCTGCATGGCCATGGCGAACACGGTCGCCGCCGAGATCATGATGATCTTACCGATCAGGTACCCCTGCATGCCGTTCGGAGTGGCCTTGGCGCGCAACAGCGTGCCGTCCTCCCGGTCGGCCACGAGTTGCTGGGCGAGTCCGAGCATGCCACCGAAGGTCAGCCCCATCCCGAGCGCGCTGGGCAGCGTCCGGGCGCCGAGGGAGAAGTCCGTGCCGGGCACCGTGGACCCGCGCATGAAGAAGATGGTGATCAGTACGATCACCGTGGGGAACAGGTAGTTCCACAACTCCGCCGGGCTGGCGAAGATGTTGCGCAGCTCGATCCAGCCGCGGTGGACGCCGGCCCGGACCGCCAGAGCGGTGGGATTCATCGACCCGCCTCCTCGAACGCGCGGACGGCGGCACCGGTCCGACGGTCGGTGCTGCCGGACTCCTGCTCGTAGACCATCGCCATGTAGGTGTCCTCCAGGCTGGCCCGGCGTACCTCAAGGTCACCGATGGCGTCGCCGTGCTGCCGGAACAGGTCCCGAACGAACCGGGTGGCGTCGGCGGTGGCGTGCACGAACCGGTCGCCGTCGTGCGTCCAGCGGACTTCGGCCTCGCCGGCCACCCGGCGGGACAGTTCGTCGGCGGACCCGTCGGCGATGATCCGTCCGCTGGTCAGGATGAGGATCCGGTCGGCCAGCTTCTCCGCCTCGTCCAGGTCGTGTGTGGTGAGCAGAATGGTGGTGTCGTCCAGGTCGGCCAGCCGGTGCACCAGGTCGTGGAACTCGCGCCGCACGGCCGGGTCGAACCCGACCGTCGGCTCGTCGAGGAAGAGCAGCTCCGGGCGGCCGACGATGCCGACCGCCACGTCCAACCGCCGGCGTTGCCCACCGGAGAGGGTGTTCACCCGCTTGCCGCCGTGCTCGGTCAGCCCGACGGCGGCGAGCAGGTCGTCAACCGGCCACGGGCGGCGGATCCGGTCCGTCGAGTACGCGGTGTAGAACGAGCCGAGATGGGTCAGCAGGTCCTGGACCCGCCACCTGCCGTGGTCGCGCCACGACTGGAGGACGACGCCGACCCGGGCCCGCCACCGCTCGTCGGCCCGGCCGGGGTCGGCGCCGAGCACCGTCACCTCGCCGGCCGACCGCATCCGGAAGCCCTCCAGGACCTCGATGGTGGTCGTCTTGCCGGCCCCGTTGGGACCGAGCAGGGCGATCACCTCGCCCCGTTGGGCGGTGAACGTGACGCCGTCGAGCACGTCCGTCGTGCCGTACCGCATCCGCAGGTCCCGGACGTCGATGACGACGTCGTCACCCGGTGGGGACGTCGCCCGCGCGGGACCGGACTCCTCCACAACTGTCACAGCTCTCCCCCTTACTGCACTACTCATACCGCGAAATGTAGCACTTCTACTACATCCCTGCAGTCTGGGTTCCCTCCTTCGGCGGGCAAGCATGCGGGGTTGTCGCCGCTGCCATCGCTCCGACAGCAACAACCCGCGTGCTCGCGAACCGATCCGAGGCGTACCGCCCTGCTAGGCTTCCGGGCACGACGGGCCGCGGAACCGCGGTCCCGCGGCGCGAAGGCGGTGAGTCGGAACGTGACGAGCACCCTCGACCGACGCCGCTCGCTCCGACGACGATGATCCAGGCCGCCGGGTAGGCGAGGCACTTCCGTTACCGGAAGGTCGCCGCACCACGATGGCCTTCGGTGACGGCGTCGTGCTGACGTTTCTGCCCAGCCGACACCGGCGCACACCGCTGCCGTCTCCGCACTCTCCACACCGGCACACCCGTCCGCCTCGCCCGGGGCACACCGACAGGCGACGTGACGTCGACCGTTCCCACCACTGTCCACAGAGGATTTTTATGCGTACGCTGCGTTCCATCGTCGCCGACCGGGTCATCGCGGCCGGCCGGCTGGTGTCACCGGATCTCGCCGGATTCGACCCGCAGGTGCGCCGATCCGACCGCGCCGACCTGCAAGCCGACGGACTACTCGGACTCGCCCGGACGCACGGATCGCCCCGGACCCTCGCAACGACCGTGGCCGGCGCGGTCGAACCGGACGACACGATCGCGGCCTGCCAACCCGCCGGCCCCGGCTTCCTCAACATCACGCTCACCGACGCCGCCCTGCGCCGGCGGATCACCCAGTTGCGCACCGACCCGCGACTGGGCGCCGGCACGACACAACGGGAGGTCCGAACCGTTCTCGACTACTCGTCGCCGGGCGTGGCGAAGGAGATGCACGTCGGGCACCTGCGGTCCACCGTCATCGGTGACGCGTTGAGCCGGATCCTGGACTTCCTCGGGGGCACGGTCCTCCGGCAGAACCACATCGGTGACTGGGGCACCCAGTTCGGCATGTTGATCCAGCACCTGGTCGAGGAGCCGGACGGCGGCGCCGAACGCGCCGGGTCCAGCACGGCCGGGTCCGGCACCGCGGCGATGCGATGGCTGACCCGCCAGTACCGCGATGCCCGGACCAGGTTCGACACCGACGCCGCGTTCGCCGAGCGCTCCCGGCATCGGGTGGTCGCACTCCAGGCCGGCGATCCGCCCACCGTCGCCGCCTGGCGCACCCTCGTCGCCGAGTCCACCCGGTACTTCACCGAAGTCTACGACCGGCTCGGTGTCCAGCTCACCGACGCCGACATCGCTGGAGAGAGCCGGTACAACGACCTCCTGCCGGGGATCGCCGCCGAACTGGAGAACGCCGGAGTGGCCCGAATCAGCGCCGGCGCGCTCTGCGTCTTCTTCGACGACGTACGCGGCCCGGACGGATCGCCCGTACCGCTGATCGTGCGCAAGAGCGACGGCGGCTACGGCTACCCGGCGACCGACCTCGCGGCCCTACGGCACCGGGTCACCGCCCTGCGGGCCGACCGGATCCTGTACCTGACCGACGCCCGGCAGGCGCTGCACTTCCGGATGGTCTTCGACACCGCGCGGCGGGCCGGATGGTTGCCGACGACTGTCGCCGCCGAACACCTGGTCTTCGGCACCGTCCTCGGCGTGGACGGTCGACCGTTGAAGACCCGGTCCGGCGACGCCGTACGGCTGGCCGACCTGCTCGACGCCGCGGTCGACCGGGCCCGGGAGGCGATGACGCAGCGGTATCCGGACCTGCCCGCGGCCGTGCTCGACGAGCGGGCCCGGCAGGTGGGTATCGGCGCGGTCAAGTACGCCGACCTGTCCACCAACCGGGTCCGGGACTACGTGTTCGACCTGGACCGGATGCTCGCGCTCAGCGGCAACACCGGGGTCTACCTCCAGTACGCGCACGCCCGGATCCGGTCCCTGCTACGCCGCGCCCAGGACTCGGCCAGCAGCGACCAGCCGCTGGGCGGCGGCGAGTCGCCGGAGTCGGCACTCACCGGACCGGAGCGGCGGTTGGCACTGACCCTCGACGGGTTCGCCGACGCGCTCGACGAGGCGGCGACGACCGCCGAACCGCACCGGCTGTGCGGCTACCTGTACACGGTGGCACAGGAGTACAGCAGGTTCTGGGAAAACTGCCCGGTGCTGTCCGCGACGCCCGAGGTTCGCGCGTACCGGCTCGCCGTCAGTGAGCTGACCGGTGACGTGCTGCGCACCGGACTGGGGCTGCTCGGCATAGCCGCCCCCGACGAGTTGTAGTCGGGGTTGGACGGCCCCCCCGGCCAGCTACCCGCCGCGCCGTCCCGCGCCGGTCCGGCCGACGGGACCGGTCACAGCGTCCAGGTTCAGCGCCGCCTCGATCAGGCCAGGTGGGTGAATCGGCGCACTCCACCGCGCCGTCGGGCCCGATCAGCGCCGCCGGGTGAGTGTCCGACAGGAAGGCGTACGAGTCGATGGGTCGAAAGGTGTCGTGGTCGTCTCCGGCATCCGGGTCAGTCCCGGTACGGCCATTCGGAGGCGCCCACCATCATCCCGTACAGCAGGTGGTCGGCGGCGAGGGCGAGCTTCTGGCTCATCCCGCCCTGGTTCGTGGCGATGCCCAGCACGGGCTTGATGACCAGCTCGAACCCCAGCCAGAACGCCGTGCCGAAGGCGGGTCCGGCCCATGCCCGACGGCGCAGGTCCCGGGGCAGCAGCCCGAACAACACGCCGCCGGCGGCGCCGTAGCTCCAATGGATCCCCTCGATCAGCGCGTCCCGTCGGCCGACCGGCACCGCGCTCAGCACGTGTGGTGCCGTCTTGCGCAGCACCGACTCCGGCGGCACCCGGGCCACGAGGTCGAGCGCCGTGGTGGCCTGACGGAGCCCGGACATGGCCATGGCGGCGGTCGCGCCGCGGACCACCCCGGTCGCGACCGCGTTCGCTCCGTGTCTCATCGGCGCGGACCTCTTCCGTTGGGAGTCGGGTGACTACCCGGCTCCCCGGTGCGAAAACCTGGGCGGACAGGCCACCCCACCTGGCCGATCAGGCCGCCCCGCTCGACGCGCGGCGGCGACCGGGACGGTCGCCGAGCAGGACCATTCCCGACCGGTACAGCACCGCCATCGTCGGGACCGCGACCACCGCACCGACGATGCCGGCGGTAAGCGTGCCGGCGGTGACCGCGAGCAGCACGGGCGCGGGATGCAACCGCAGCGCCCGGCCGACGATCAACGGTTCCAGCAGGTTTCCTTCGAGCTGCTGGACCGCGATCACCGCGGCGATCACCAGCAGCGCGTCGGTGGGTCCGTTGGCGACAAGCGCCACCAGTGCCGCGGCGACGCCCGCGACGGTGGCTCCAACGATGGGAACGAACCCGCCGAGGAAGGTCAGCAAGGCCAGCGGTCCCACCAGCGGCACCCCGATCACCAGCAGGGCGATGCCGATGCCCACGGCGTCGACGGCCGCGACGAGGACCTGACCCACGATGTACCGGCTGACCGTCGACCAGCCCACCTCGCCGGCCTCGGCGACGGTGCTTCGGGTCCGCTCGGAGAACAACCGGAGAAACCAGGTCCACATCCGGTCCCCGTCCTTGAGCAGGAAGAACAGCAGGACCACGGCGAGCAGGGCGCCACCGAGCCCTTCGATCGTGCCGCGCGCGGTGGCCTCGGGATCGGCGTCGGTGACGTACCGCCGGGCCGCCTGGACGACCGCGTCCAACCGCCGCTCGTCGATCGGCAGGGGGCTGGCCAGGACCGCCCCCCGCACATCCCGGAGTCCACTGGTGAGCGTCTGGCCCAGGTCCGCGAACTGGGTGGCCACCTGGGTGGTCACCATCGCGGCCGCTCCGGCCAGAACCGCCACCATCGTCAGCACGCTGCCGAGCGCGGCGAGGCTGCGGGGCAGCCGGATCCGGCGTAGCAGCCGGTTCACCGGGTGGAGGAGGGCCGCCAGCAGGAACGCCGCCGCCACGGCCACCGACAGTGCGGCCACCGCGACCAGCATCCTGCCGAGCAGGTATCCGGCCGCGACCACCACCACCAAGCAGAGGCTGTACAGGGCGGCCACCCGCAACCGCCACGGGACGGCCTGCCAGGCGCTGCGGGAGCCAACCGGTGGCCACCGCCGACGGGCCGGCCGGTACCGCCCGCGCCCGGATGCGTCGGGTCCGGCCGGCCCGGGCCGGTGGCTGGTCATCGCCGGTCCGGCAGGCTACCCAGCAGGACCGCCCGGGACGACTGGTACGCCAGTTTCTCCGCCACGCCGCCCAGCAGCCGCTCCCGCAGCCCGTGTCCGTGCCGGCCGACCACCAGGAGATCCACGTCGCGACTGTCGGCGGCGGCCAGGAGCGCCTCGACCGGGGGGCCTGTGAGGATCTCGGTCACCGGCTCCGGGAGTCCCGCGGGCAGTCGCGCGACCCGGGCGTCCAGCATGCTCCGGGCTCGCTGCCGTTCCGCCTCGGCGTCCGGTCCGACCAGGTCCTCGTCGATCACGGTGGCCAGGACGAGCAGGCTCGTGGTGCCGGCCAGGGCGTTGGCGACCGCCCGCAGGGCCCGGTCCGAGTCGGCGGAGCCGTCCAGGCCCACCAACACCTTTAGCCCCTCGCGGGATGTCGCGGAGTCCCCCGGCCGGGACCGCACCTCGACCTGCCCGGTGCGGACCGCGCCGCGGCTCACGGCGATGGGTACGAACAACGGACCGAGCAGGCCGCCCAGCAGGTACCAGTACCCGCTGCGATGGCCGCCACGGGTGACGAAGACGGCCGCGGTCACCAGGCCGACGACGAACCAGACCAGGAAGACGAGGATGACGTACCGGACGGTCACCGCCGGTCACTCCGACGCCGCCGCGCGCAGTCACCCATAGGCTATTTATAGGGGCACCCAGGAAACAAAGTGAGGATTATGTAGTTTTTCCTCGGATGTCACGTCCGTCGGACGGCACAACGGACGGCGGCCCCTATCCGTCCGCCGGTGTCGGCGACGAACCGAGAACTGCCAACTCCTCGTCCTCCACCTGCCGGTTCCACGCCTGCTTCGATGCCCGCCAGCCCTCGTCGTCCACCCCGATCCGCCAGTACCCGGAGATCGACAGTCGCGCCCGCGGCACGCCCCGCTCCACCCGGAGCAACCGGCGGAACTCCCGCACGAACGTCGCCTCGCCGTGCACGAACGCGTGCACGTCACCGGCCGGGAACTCCCAGGCGCGCACCGCCGCCAGCAACCGCTCGCCGACGGGCCGGTCCTCGCGATGCAGCCAGCGGATCTCGACCTCGGCGACCGAGTGCAGCGGCTGCTCCTCCGCCGGCCCGGCCACTTCGGCGAACACGTACGCCGTAACGCCGGCCGGGAGTCGCTCGACGGACGCGGCGATGGCCGGCAGGGCGCTCTCGTCCCCGACGAACAGGTGCCAGTCCGCAGCCGGATCCGGGGCGTACGCGCCGCCGGGGCCGAGGAACAGCACGGCGTCGCCCGGGCGCGCGGCCGCCGCCCACGGTCCGGCCACCCCCTCGTCGCCGTGGTGCACCACGTCGATGGCCAGCTCGCCGGCCGCCGGGTCCCAGGCGCGCACGGTGTAGGCCCGCAACCGCGGCCACTGCTCGCGGGGCAGCTCCCGATGCACCGCCGCGAGGTCGAACGGCTCGGGATAACGCACCCCCGTCCGGGGGAACAGCAGCTTCACGTAGTGGTCGGTGAAATCACCGACCGGAAGCCCGGCCACGCCGTCCCCGCCGAGCACGACACGGATGGTGTGTGGCGTGATCCACTCGGTGCGCAGCACCCGCGCGGTGGTGACCTTCTTCGGCCGATCCGTCATGCCACTAAGGCTAGCCTAACTCCGAGAGCGGTCGGCCGATACCGCCCGACGGCACAACGGAGCGGGGCCGGTGCCCACCGGACCGGGATGGTGGGCACCGGCCCCAGCCGGTCGGCGCTTGCCTCAGAAGGGCTGGGCGGAGAGCAGGGTCTGGGTCCAGCCGGAGTCGTCGACCGTGCCGAGCCCGAACAGGTCATCGCCACTACGGTCGTACGGGTTACGGTCGCCGTACCGGTGCAGCGCACCGTTGCCGGTGCGGCCGAAGATTGTCCCGGCACCCGGCGAGAGCAGGTGGGTCATGCCCTGCCAGGTGCTCGACTTCAACTCACCCGGCGACCAGCTACCCACCCCATTGATCTTGTACGACAACAACCGACCATCCGCCGCCGTCGCCAGAATCCAGTCCGGCCCGGCCGTCGTGAACGTCTTCAACACGAACCCGCCACCGATGTCCGTACCGTTCACCACATTGCCCGCCGCCGGCTTCGCCGCGGTCACGTCATAACGCAACAGATGACCCGCCGAATTCAACCCGTACAGATTCCCCGCACCATCAAAACTCAGATTGGTGTGCGTCCAACCACCCGACTTGATCTTCACGGGAGCGTTGTACGACAGGCTCGTGTTATTCGTGATCACATCCACCCGGTACAGGTCACCCGCCGACGACGTGAACAGGATCGTGTTGAAGTTCAACGTCGCCATCGCCACCGGCGTGAACCCCAACTTCGCCGTCGACGTCACCGTCTTCAACCGCCGGCCGGTCCCCGACTCGATGGCCGAGTACGTCAACCGGCCGTCTGACAACGTCCCGTACACCGAGACGTTGCCGCAGTTGGCGCTCACCGCGACGACCGGGGGCGACTGCGGTTCACCGGACGGGTAGCCGTCGGTGGTGATCTCGGACCGGACGCCGTTGTAGTAGGTCTCCACCTTGGTGCCGTCCCGTCGCTGCTCGTGGTGCAGGTGCGGGCCGCTGGAGTTACCGGTGCTGCCGACCTTGCCGAGCAACTGGCCCTGGCTGACCGACTGCCCGGTGGAAACCACCGGTGCCGACACCATGTGCAGGTAGAGCGACTCCCAGCCGCCGCCGTGGTTGAGCTTGACGTACCATCCGCCGCCGTCGCTCCAGCCAGCGAACGACACGGTGCCGGCGTCCGCCGCGAGGATCGAGCGCCCCGCCGTCGTGCCGCTCGTGGCGATCATGTCGACGTCGTAGTTGTCGTGTCCGGGATAGGTGGACAGCCGCCATGACTCGCCGCACGGGAAGGGAAGTTGGAATCCGGGCCGCGCGCCGGCGGCGTGGGCTTCGGCGGGGTTGGCCACCTCAATGGTGATCGTGCCGGTGGCGGCGAGGGCCAGGGCGGTCAGCACGGTCGGCAGGGCGCGCCGGACTCGGGTCGATGGGGTGATGATGATCTCCTGATGCCGTGCGGACCGTGCCGCGGGGATGATGGTCACGACCTCACCTGCCGGAGAGGTGGGCGGAGAGCAGGGTCTGGGTCCAGCCGGAGTCGTCGACCGTGCCCTGTCCATACAGGTCGGCGCCGCTGCGGTCGTACGGGTCGCGGTCGAGGTAGCGGTGCAGCGCGCCGTTGCTGGTCCGGCCGTAGTAGATCCCGGCACCCGGCGACATCAGGTGGGTCATGCCCTGCCAGGTGCTCGACTTCAACTCACCCGGCGACCAGCTACCCACCCCATTGATCTTGTACGACAACAACCGACCATCCGCCGCCGTCGCCAGAATCCAGTCCGGCCCGGCCGTCGTGAACGTCTTCAACACGAACCCGCCACCGATGTCCGTACCGTTCACCACATTGCCCGCCGCCGGCTTCGCCGCGGTCACGTCATAACGCAACAGATGACCCGCCGAATTCAACCCGTACAGATTCCCCGCACCATCAAAACTCAGATTGGTGTGCGTCCAACCACCCGACTTGATCTTCACGGGAGCGTTGTACGACAGGCTCGTGTTATTCGTGATCACATCCACCCGGTACAGGTCACCCGCCGACGACGTGAACAGGATCGTGTTGAAGTTCAACGTCGCCATCGCCACCGGCGTGAACCCCAACTTCGCCGTCGACGTCACCGTCTTCAACCGCCGCCCGGAGTCACCCTCGACGGACGAGTACGTCAACCGGCCGTCCGACAACGCCCCGTACACCGACGCCACCGGAGGCCAGATGGCCTCGACGATGATCTTCGCGTCGGCCGCCTGACCCTGGTACCGGTCCGGATACGCGGAGACCTGCACGGCCTGACACACCTCGCCGATGGGCTTGGACAGCCAGGAGTTGTTCGGATAGATGCTGACCATCTTGTTGAGGAAGGCGTTGGTCGCCCAGGTCGGGTCGAGCCGCTGCGACCGACTGCCCCATGACGCCCGTTGCTGGAACAGGCCCAGGCTGTCGTGGTCCACCTCCTCGGCGACGTTCTGAATGGTCGACTCGACGATCGTCGTGGTGACCGCGATGACCGCCGCCCGCTGGTCAAGTCCGCGCGCCTGCACGGCCTGCACCACCTTGCGAGCGCAGGAGACCCGGTATGCGGTCATGTATCCGTCCAACGTGCCACTGAGCTTCGTGTTGAGATAGCTCGCCAGCGAGGTGTCCTGGGTGGTGGGCCCACCGCCCACGCATGCGGCCGTGGCATAGGCGGCCGTGACACCGCCGGTCGGCGAGTCCCCGCCGGCTGTGGTCGATGGGGAGGTGGTGGAGTCGGCCGGCTTCGCGGCAGCCGGTGTGGCGACCAACGACGCCGAGATGGCGAGCAGGGCCAGCACGGCGTTTACGCCGGCGGGGACCAATCGTTTCATGGCATCTCCGGATCTCAGAGGTTGCGGTTCGGATCAGCCTTGGGGTCAGCCCTTGACGAAATCTGAAATTCGGCCTCTATACCAGCTCAACAGCGGTGCCGACGAACGCCCGGCACAGCCGTTGAGCCGGACGGCCGGGTCAGCTCGCCCCGGACAGCCGGCGGTGCCAGGCGACGGCGGCGGGATCGGTAAGCGACGCCACCTGGTCGACCACCACGCGCAGCCGGGCGGCGTCGTCCGGGGCGGCCCGCCACAGCGGCGCGAACACCGGGTCCAGCGCCTCGGGCGCCCGCGATGCCAGATCGTGGACCAGGTCGACGAGGATCTCGCGCTGCCGGGCGTACCGGTCCCGCGCTCCGGGGCGGCGCATCACGTACCGCAGGGCGATTCCCTTAAGCAACGCGCACTCGGCGCGTACCCGCCGGGGGACCACCAGGTCGGCCGCGTAGCGGCGGTGTGGTCCCGGCCCGAAGCGGTCCTCGGTGGCCTGGACGGCGGCCGAGACGAACCGTCCGACCAGAACACTTGTGGCGGCCTTCACGGCAGCCTGCGCGCGGTGGCTGCCGTCATACCCGGCCAGCGGCGCGAGCACCGGGTCGACCACCAGTTCCACAAGCACCGCCGCCAGGTAGTCGACCGGTTCGGCCGAGTAGGCGGCGGCCACGTCGGCGCAGAGCGCCGCCCGCTCGTCCGCGTCCTGCGGCAGCGCCGCCAGGGCCAGGTATCCACCGTGTACGCCGTCCTCGACGTCGTGCACCGAGTACGCAACGTCATCGGCCCAATCCATCACCTGCGCCTCCAGGCTGCGGACGCCGTCCGGGGCGCCCCGACGCAGCCAGTCGAACACCGGGTCGTCATCGGCGTACACGCCGAATTTCCGCTCCCCCGGGCGGCGCGGCCACGGGTACTTACCGACCGCGTCCAGCGCGGCGCGGGTGAGGTTCAGTCCGGCCGAGCGACCGTCCGGGCCGTACACCTTGGCCTCGAGCCGGGTCAGCACCCGCAGCGTCTGGGCGTTGCCCTCGAATCCGCCGCAAGAAGCGGCAACATCGTCCAGCGCCTGCTCGCCGTTGTGGCCGAACGGCGGGTGGCCGAGGTCGTGCGCCAGGCCGGCGACATCGACCACGTCGGGATCACACCCCAGCCGCTGGCCCATCTCGCGGGCGATCTGCGCGACCTCCAGGGAATGGGTCAGCCGGGTACGCAGGAAGTCGTCGGTGCCGGCGGTGTGCACCTGGGTCTTCGCGGCCAGGCGCCGGAACGCGGCGGAGTGCAGCACCCGACCGCGATCGCGCTGGTACGGGCTCCGTCCGGACCCGGTGTCCTTCGGCTGCTCGGTCACCCACCGCTCGGCGTCGTCGTCGGACCTGTCGGGCGTGGCTGTCACCGGCCGAGCGTAGCCGGGGGCCGGTGTCACCACGCCGGGTCAGCCGGTGTTCCCGCGCGCCTGGAGAACGCAGAACTCGTTGCCCTCCGGGTCGGCGAGCACGGTCCAGGTCGCGTCGGGCGGCTGTCCCACGTCGACGTGCCGGGCGCCCATGTCCACCAACCGCTCGACCTCGGCCTCCTGGTCGTCCGGGCGCAGGCAGATGTGCAGTCGGTTCTTCACGGACTTCTCATCCCGCACCGGCACGAAGATCAGGGCGGGCAGTGTCTCCGGGGCTCGCCGGATCTCCACTTCGTCCGGCTCGTCGGCAACCACCTGGTACCTCAGCGCCTCGGCCCACCACCGCGCCAACCGGGCAGGATCCCGGGCGTCGATCACCAGGTTCTCCCACAGACTGCCCACCGCGGGTACCTCCTTCGCGCGCAACGGGGGCGTGCGCGTGACGCTCAGGTTACGCCGTGCGGAACTGCCGCGCGGGGCGGTGATCGCAACCCCCGATCAGACGGGAGTTGCTGTCCGATCGCCGACCGACTGGGGATCACTGTCCCCGGGGGCCGGGTGTAGCTTCGCGGAAGCGGAACGTCACGGTCGGGTCGGAGCGCGATTCCGCGACGGCCTCCCATCACCCAGAGGAGAGACCCCGTGGATGCCGAAGCCACCCTCCGTGGCGAGCTGCACCTGCTGCGCCGGCGCCGATCCGAGGTTTCCGGATGTGTGCTTGCCGGCGTTGACGGCCTGCACATCGCGAGCGACCTGGTGAGCGTCAACCCGGAACACGTCGCGGCGATGGCCGCGGCCGGGGCCGGACTGGCCGGCCGGTTCGCCGACACCGTCGGGCATGGCCGGTTGCGCGAGTTCACGGTGCACGGCTCCGAGGGACATGTCGTCTGCTATCCCGCCGGCTGGCAGGCGCTGCTCGCCGTCATCACCCCCGCCGACACCGACCTGTCCCGGCTGCACCCGGATGCCCGAGCGGCGGCGCACCGCCTCGGTGACCTGGTCGACTCGCTGTGGCCGCCGGCGCCCGGCGCGACGGCACCGGGCATGACCGCTCCGGGCAGGCTGGCGCCGGCGTCCCGCCCGACGCCCGAGCCACGGCCCCCGCTGAGCCTGCGCAGTCCGATGACGGGCTCCCGCAACGGTCACGACGATCGTCGCCGCCCCCCGGGTCACCCGTAGCGGCCTCAGCCATCCACGCCCGCGCCGCCAGGCCACCCCGCAGCGGCCTCAGCCATCCGCCCCGGTGCGGGCGGACCGTCAGCGGTCCGCCCGTACCCGGGCGGTGATCAGCGGCGGTCGGTCCGGACGCGGCGGTGATCAGCGGCTGTCGGAGCCGGTGGTCTGGACGGACGCCCGACCAGCCTCCAGCCGCGCCACCGGAACGCGGAACGGCGAGCAGGAGACGTAGTCCAGCCCCACCTCGTGGAAGAAGTGCACCGAGTCGGGGTCACCACCGTGCTCACCACAGATACCCAGCTTGAGATCCGGCCGGGCGGCGCGGCCCTCCTCGCTGGCGATCCGCACCAGCCGGCCCACGCCGTCGCGGTCCAGCTGCTCGAACGGCGACACCCCGAAGATGCCCCGCTCCAGGTACGCGGAGAAGAACGCGGCCTCCACGTCGTCCCGGGAGAAGCCCCAGGTGGTCTGGGTCAGGTCGTTGGTGCCGAAGGAGAAGAACTCGGCGGCCTCGGCGATCTGGCCCGCGGTCAGCGCCGCCCGGGGCAGCTCGATCATCGTCCCGATCAGGTATGGCACGTCGATGTCCTCGCGGTCACAGACCTCCCGGACGACCCGCTCCGCCTCCTCGCGCACCAGTTCCAGCTCCTGCACGGCGTCCACCAGCGGAATCATGATCTCGACCCGCGGGTCACCGCCGGCCTTGCGCCGCTCGGCCGCCGCCTCGATGATCGCCCGTACCTGCATGGCGAACAACCCGGGTACGACGATGCCGAGCCGCACGCCGCGCAGCCCCAGCATCGGGTTCTGCTCGTGCAGCCGGTGTACCGCCTGGAGCAGCCGCAGCTCGTTCTCGTGCCGCTCACCGCGCGCCTCAGCCACCGCTACCCGGACGGACAGCTCGGTGATGTCGGGCAGGAACTCGTGCAGCGGCGGGTCGAGCAGCCGGACCGTCACCGGCAGCCCGTCCATCGCGGTGAAGATGCCGAGGAAGTCCTCCCGCTGCAACGGCAGCAGTGCCGCCAACGCCTGCTCCCGCTCCTCGTCGGAGTCAGCGAGGATGAGCCGCTCCACGAACTGCCGCCGCTCACCGAGGAACATGTGCTCGGTACGGCACAACCCGATCCCCTGGGCGCCGAACCGGCGGGCCCGCTCCGCGTCCTCGGGGGTGTCCGCGTTGGCCCGTACCGCCATCCGGCGCGCCTCGTCAGCGTGCGACATGATCCGATGGACGGCCCGGACCAGCTCGTCGGCGCCCTCGTCGGTCGGCTCCAGTCGGCCCTCGAAGTATTCCACCACCGGCGACGGGACGACCGGCACCTCGCCGCGGTAGACGACACCGGTGGTGCCGTCGATGGAGATGACGTCGCCCTCCTCGATGACCACCCCGCCGGGCGCCGTGAACCGGCGGGCCTTGGTGTCCACATCGAGTTCCTCGGCGCCGCAGACACAGGTCTTACCCATGCCCCGCGCCACCACGGCGGCGTGCGAGGTCTTGCCGCCGCGCGAGGTGAGGATGCCCTGGGCGGCGATCATGCCGTCCAGGTCGTCGGGGTTGGTCTCCCGGCGGACCAGGATCACCTTCTCCCCGGACCGGGACCACTTCACCGCCGTGTACGAATCGAAGACGGCGCGGCCGACGGCGGCACCCGGGGAGGCGTTCATGCCCCGGGTCAGCCGTTCGGCGTCCGAGCTGTTCCCGAAGCGGGGGAACATGAGCTGGCTCAACTGCACCCCGTTGACCCGCGTCAACGCCTCGTCCAGGTCGATCAGCCCCTCGTCGACGAGTTGCGTGGCGATGACGAAGGCGGCGCCGGCCGTGCGCTTGCCGACCCGGGTCTGCAGCATCCACAGCTTGCCGCGCTCGATGGTGAACTCGATGTCACACAGGTCCTTGTAGTGCCCCTCGAGCCGGGCCATGATGTCGATCAGCTGGTCGTACGAGGTCTTGTCGAGGCGCTCCAGGTCCTGCAGCGGCACCGTGTTGCGAATGCCGGCGACCACGTCCTCACCCTGGGCGTTGGCCAGGTAGTCGCCGTAGATGCCCTGGGCGCCGCTGGCCGGGTCGCGGGTGAACGCGACGCCGGTGCCGGAGTCCGGGCCAAGGTTGCCGAACACCATCGCCACGACGTTGACGGCGGTGCCGAGGTCGGCCGGGATCCGCTCCTGCCTGCGGTAGAGCACCGCCCGCTCCGCGTTCCACGACTGGAAAACCGCGTTGACGGCCAGGTCGAGCTGCTCGCGCGGGGACTGGGGGAACTCGCGTCCGGTGTGCTTCACGAAGATCGTTTTGTACGCGTCGACAAGCATCCGCAGGTCGTTGGCGTCCAGGTCGAGGTCGTCAATGGTGCCCTTGGCTCGCTTGGCGCCGTCGAGGGCGTGCTCGAACTCCTCGCCCGGCACGTCACAGACGGTCTTGCCGAACATCTGGATAAGCCGGCGGTAGGAGTCCCAGGCGAACCGTTCCCCACCCTGGTCGTCGGCTCCGTCACCGCCGGCACTGGCCTGCCTGGCCAGGCCGTGCACGCTGGCGTCGTTGAGCCCCACGTTCAGGACGGTCTCCATCATGCCGGGCATGGAGAACTTCGCCCCGGACCGCACCGAGACCAGCAGCGGGTCGTCCGGGTCGCCCAACCGCTTGCCCATCGCGCTCTCCAGCGCGTCGAGGTGACGGCCGATCTCCTCGGCCAGGCCGTCCGGGGTGTCCCCGGTCGCCAGGTATGCCTGGCACGCCTCGGTGGTGATGGTGAACCCGGGTGGCACCGGCAGTCCGAGGTTCGTCATCTCCGCCAGATTGGCGCCCTTGCCACCCAGCAGGTCCTTCATGCCCTTGTTGCCCTCGGCGAAGTCGTAGACGTACTTCCGTGCCGCCGTGTTCTGCGATGCCACCGTGAGCCTCCCGCGCGCCGTTCGCCACTGAACGAAGGTTTAGTTCGTTGTTCTTACCCCGGCATGGCCATGGCGCACCAGAGCAACCATGGGCCGTTGGTGGGCGAAGGCTAAGCGAACGGCCAATACCCGAGCAGCATCCGGTGACAATATGCACAACGACCACCACCGAACGCGCCCAACAGAGCACGCGGAACCGCACTTCCGCGCACGACCGCGCACCCTCCCCCGTCCCCTCCCGCCCCCTCCTCCCC